>JAAYDK010000012.1 GCA_012729295.1 Spirochaetales bacterium
CATCTGCTTGTTCGGGGGTATCCAGAGTCCCCAAATTGGAAAATCCGACTGCTTGATAGGGAGTATGGGTAAAGCCATCATTTGTTTCTTCAGGCGGGTCTTCGTTTTCCAGTGTACAACCGAATATCCCGATTACCAGGCCAAGGGATACTATCAGTAGGATGGTAATTTTTAGAAATCTACTCATATTGATCCTCCTCATGGTAATTTCTTTTCATTTATTATATTAGTAACAAAAATAATGCATATTTTTAATAGTTAAAGCCATGATTTAAAAAGGACAGCCAGTTATTTCAAGCGTATCTTTCGCATAAACATAGCGTTAACGTCCTAGATACACGCAGTCTATCGAAATAAAAGTTCAGCATATCCTTTCATATCATGAATAGCTTCCCACTTCCCCATTAAGATACTTTGAGAAACCTGTACGTATGCTTCGCCTAACCTCACTGATGAAGCCATTAGCGATCTATTTCCAGGTTCGACTTCCGAGAAATGCATCTAGCAGAACTGCATGCTCCTTTATGAAAAATGCAATAGAATTTTAAGACCGGTAGTGGGATACTATGTCTAACTGAGGTTATCGGTTATGAAGATGATGAAGATTCTTGCACCGACCGGCATCGTGGGATATGGGTTTCCTGAAGAATCCTTTCATGCGGGAATCGCACAAAAGCCCGATCTGATTGCTTGCGATGCGGGTTCTACCGATCCAGGCCCGTTTTATCTTGGAAGCGGTAAACCGTTTACCACTAAAAGTGCCGTTAAACGCGATATGACGCTGATGCTAAAAGCAGCATGTACGCTTAACATACCGCTCATTATCGGTTCTGCAGGGGGGTCCGGTGGAGATGTCCACCTTGCACGAGACACCGAGATAGTTCTTGAAATCGCAAAAGAGCATAACCTAAGCTTTTCATTTGCCACGATTTCTTCAGAATTAGACAAGGATTTTTTAATCGGCGAACTAGATAAAGGGAACATGCATGCGCTTGGAGCAGCCCCGTTGGCGAACGAAAACGATATTCGAAGCTGTACGAGAATAGTCGCGCAAATGGGCGTTGACCCGATTATCAGTGCTTTAGATCATGGAGCGCAGGTAATATTATGCGGTCGATGCTACGATCCTGCCCCATTTGCTGCGCCCGCAATCCGGCAGGGATTCTCCGAAGCGCTTGCAACACATCTTGGAAAGATCCTTGAATGCGCCTGCATCGCTGCCACTCCCGGCAGCGGATCGGATTGCATGATGGGGTATCTCTATGAAGATTCGTTCGCTGTCGAACCGTGTACGCCAAAACGAAAATGTACGACACTGTCTGTAGCAGCCCATACGTTGTATGAAAAATCAAACCCATATATCCTCCCGGGACCGGGAGGAACATTGGACTTACGCGACTGCACATTCATTCAGGAAACCGATCGTCGCGTGCGAGTATATAAAAGTGCATTCATTATACAAGAAAAAAAGAATGTAAAGCTTGAAGGAGCAAAACCTGTCGGATACAGAACCATCAGTATCTGCGGTAATCGAGATGCGTTGTTCATTAAAGAACTGGACAATACCCTCGAAGGTTTGAAGGAGCGAACTGCCGTAAATCTTAAAGGGTCTGATTTCGACTACCACCTTGACTTTATCGTATATGGAAGAAACGGAGTCATGGGATCTTTAGAGCCAAATCCTGTTGTAACGTCTCACGAAGTCGGCCTGGTAATCGATGCAGTCTCCGATACGCAAGAACATGCAGACACGGTTTGTTCTGTCGCCCGTTCGACCCTACTTCATTACGGATATCCGGGACGTATGGCAACAGCCGGAAATCTTGCCTTCCCCTACTCACCGTCCGACATATCGGTCGGTCCTGTATACAATTTCGCCGTGTATTGTCTTCTTGAAAACGAAGATCCCGAAACACTGTTTCCATGCAGGTTTTTCTGTATTGAAAACGGGGAGGTGCGGTCATGAAGCATCTGAAAGATATTGCTGCAGTCATAAGATCTAAAAATTCAGGCCCATATGAACTGACGCTGGATGTGATGTTTACAGATAAAGAATTGTATGATCGGTTTTGTAAACAAAAGATTTTTTCTAAAAAGACGATTGCTGCTCTTTACCGTATTCCGGAAGACAATGTGCTTTCGATTGTAGAATTTGTACCGGCGATGGCTGTGAAAGCTACCATCATACGACCGTTGAGTAGCGGAGCCTTAGGTGAAAGAGACGTGTACGGAGCCCAGCAGCACGCACCGCTGATGGACCTTCCTCTTGAAGATTGGGACTAGTGAAGATTTGTTCAATCGTTCGATCGGTTTTTATTTTATTGCAATCTAATCCTTCGTCTTATTCAGACCATACAATTTTGTCGGTTTGAAGTCTTTTTCAATTC
>JAAYDK010000093.1 GCA_012729295.1 Spirochaetales bacterium
ACGAAGAAAACCGAGTCAACGGTTACGGCGCCTCGTGCAGCTGTTCTTTTTCATATTGATAGCTGTTATTTCGATTTCACATACATTAGCAGAATCGGGTATTGAAATTCCACTACTGCAGGGTGCCTCGTTGCACGCGGTCTGCCCGTTCGGAGGGGTAGTGTCGTTGTACCGCTATATCACTACCGGTACGTTCGTACAGAAAATTCACGACTCTTCCTTTTATCTCATGATTATCGTGATGGCGACAGCGGTTGTTGCGGGTCCGGTATTTTGCGCCTGGGTGTGTCCCTTCGGTACGTTTCAGGCATGGCTGGGCTATCTCGGACGTGCGATATTCAAAAAACGCTACAATCGGTTTATCCCCAAGCGATTGGACGGCATCTTGCGGTATCTGCGCTATGCCGTACTCGTATGGGTACTCGTCATGACGGCAATTTCCGCCAAGTTGGTGTTCGCAGATTACGATCCCTATTTTGCATTGTTCAATCTGTGGACCAGTGAAGTCGCCATCGGGGCATACATTGCACTCGGCGTGGTAGTGGTGTCGTCACTCTTTGTCGAACGACCGTTTTGCAAGTATGCCTGTCCCTACGGAGCCTTATTGGGAGTAACCAATCTGTTTAGAATCTTTAAGATTCGTCGTAACGAACATACTTGCATCGATTGCCGCAAGTGTGACCATATTTGTCCGATGAATATTACCGTTTCAAAGCTGAAAACGGTGAAAGACCACCAATGTATCAGTTGCATGGCATGTAGCAGCGAAGTGGCATGTCCGGTAGCGAAGACTGTCGAACTGAGAGTAGGGCAGTATGAGATCGAACCTATGCATAAGGAAAAGGTAAAATGAGACTGTCGACACGTATAATTGGAATCGGAATAACGGTTTTTCTGCTCGGCTCGATTCTTTTGTTGATGGCTTTTGGCTTGTGGAAGACCGAAGGTACCAAGGTCCCCGCTAAATTTACCAGTGGTGTTTTTTCTGGTCAGAGTAATCCGGCTGATATCAGGGGTTCCTATAGCTTTGCCGATATCGAAAAGCATTTTTCAATCCCTGCAACTGTGCTAGCCGATGCTTTTCAAATGGATACCAGTATAAAATCTGCTGGAGAGTATAAAGCGAAGGACCTTGAAGAATTATATGGTGAACAGCAAACCGGTGAAATTGGAACCGATAGTGTGAAATGGTTTACCGCGTTGTACCTCGGGATGCCCTACGTCCCTGAGGAAACAACGCTCCTGCCGCAATCGGCAATTGCAATATTGAACGGTCTCGGAACAATCGATGAGACGATACTACATAATCTCGATGCACACTCGGCAACTCCTGCGGTCCAGCAGGTAGTCGTAGAGCAGACACATGTTGAGCCGTTGGAAATGGTGATTAAGGGCAATACCACATACGGTGATTTGCTTGACTGGGGATTAAGCCGTTCGCAACTTGAAGAAGTGTTGGGCTTTGAGGTGAAAGACCGGGCGCTGAAGCTACGCGACGATCTGGCTGCCAGATCGCTGGAGTTCTCTGTGTATAAAACGAAACTTCAGTCCATGCTCGATTCGTTGCTGTAATTGCGCTCGTTGCGATATTTGCTTGGAGAGATTCCCATAAATTTCTTGAATATTTTTGCAAAGTAGCCGGGATTGGGAAATCCGCAGTTCAAAGCAATTGCTTGTATGCTTAACGACGGATTTCCCATCAATTCGATTGCCTTGTTTATTCTCCAAGCGCTTATGTACTGCAGGAAATTTATTTGCGTATATTCTTTAAACAATCTGCACAAATGGCTTTCTGATATGTTCAAGTACTCGGCTGTTTCCTGCAGTCCGATTTGTTTTGCATATGAGGTGCGTATGAATTCGATGGCAGCATCGACAATATAGTTGCCTACGGATTGGGGTAGTTCTAACCCCTCTTCGATCATTTTCCCCTTCGTGAGTTTTTCGACATCAACTTCTTCTTCTTTGATATGATTGAGCAATTTCTCGAGTGATTGATGCAAATCATTATTGTCTACCGGCTTTAAAAGATAATCGAATACTCCCAGACGAATGGCCTGCTGCATGTAGGAAAAATCACTATGCCCGCTTAAGATGATCGCATGATTAACGGGACATTGGGCGAGCATGCTTAATCCGTCCTGTCCGGGAAGTCTGATGTCCGTGATGACGATATCGGGCTCGAGCGACTTGATCAGCGCTTCTCCGCTGATTCCGTCGCTTGCCGTGCCGACGACCTGCAAACCCAGTTGTGTCCAATCAATGGTAGTCTCGAGTTCCCGTAGCGTAAGCAGTTCGTCTTCGACAAGTACAATCGTGTGTCTAGTCATACGTTCTCCTCGGCCGCGATGGGCAAGATTATGGTTACGGTAGTTCCTTCTCCCGGTTGCGTCGCAATCGTGAGCTTGGCTTGGTCACCATAGCGTAACTGAAGACGCCGGTAGATATTATAGATGCCGACATGCTCGGTATAGGCAAGGTCCTCCAGATGTTCGGGAATATCGATATCGGTAATACCGATTCCGTTATCCTGAATGGAAATGATTACCTGTTGCCCTACCACATGTGCACCGATATGAAGCGTCCACTGCCCGATTTTCGGCTCCAGGCCGTGGATGATCGCATTTTCCACCAATGGCTGGATGATAAGCCGAGGGATGTTCATGTGTGCAAGATGCTTGTCCATATCGATCGTTGCCGTCAGTTTGTCCCCGTACCGAATTTTTTGAATCGCGAGATAATTTGCCACCAAATCTAGACTATTTTCGAGTGTCTGCTCGGTATTGCGGTTGTCTATGATTTCCCTAAGAAGTTTTCCGAGTTTCGTCGTAATCGTAAGGATCTGTTCTTCTCCGTGAAGGCTGGCTAATGCTTTGACCGTGTTGAGCGTATTAAAGAGAAAGTGCGGATTCATTTGCGAGTGAAGCGCCTTGCGCTCTGCTTCACGAACTTTTTCTTCTTCTTCTCTCGTTAATTTGATTAAGTTGACAATCTGGCCGATCATTGCGTTGAATGTCCGGTCAAGCTGGGCGAATTCTGCGATACTCGATTCTTCGATGTGTACCGAGAGGTCTCCGGATTCTACTTTTCGCATGGTTTTGGCCAGTGTATTTACCGGTTTTTCAATCGTTTTGGTAAAGAAATAAGAGAGAAATCCGGCAATCACCGTACCGAGCAGCACGATGATGACGAGTATGATGAAAAAATGCTCGACACTTTGCCTGTAGGGGGTAATATCGGTGATTCCTGCGATGACGAACGAGGTATTTGCAATCGGGGCTAATGAAATAATCGTCGTATTTTCGACAATCGAACGTTGATCGAATGGCGCATGAAGCGACTTAAGTGCGGGGAATTTGCTAAAATCGCCGTGTAAATCGGAATTAATTAATGAATTAGCAAGATAGTTGGACGTATCGATTAAAATAAGATCGGAAAATACCAGTCGATCGTTAATATTGAACAGCGTTTCGTAAAATACATCGACGGCAACATACCCGATTTCCAGACCTGTGCTATCGCGAACTTTTCGATAAATATTCAGGAATACTGAGGCATTCGTTTCAGTCGAATATCGATTTTCCGTGGTGATTACCGAAGCTGTTTCACTTGCGGTTCGCGAAAGGTTGAAAAATGGATTGAAATCGTTCTGGTTATAGCGGATATCGTAGCGTTTCGGAAACAGATGTGTCGAATATCGCACTTGTCCGGAACTGCTTACTACTGTTGCAGATGCAAGATATGTATCACCGCGCATTACTGAGAATAAAGTTTCGTAGATTGCTTTCGAACGGGAAGAACTCGCTTCGGGGGCATTTGCGGCTAATTCGGCGATAACGGTTTCGTCGGTACTGATTACATACGCTTTATGACGATATGATTCGATAATCGTTTTAAGCCTTATTGCTGCTCGATCGATGGCAAGTTCTCCCTGTTCGACCAAATTGCGTCCGATTGTTCGATTACCAGCCGAAAAATTTGTGAGGGTAAGCATAAGCAACGGGATGAGCATGACGATGAGAAAATAGCTCATCAGACGATAATACAGCGTGCCTTTTAGAATTCTATTTTTCATGCGAAACGCAGACATGTTCAAAGTACATCCTTATACATAATAGTGTATCCGAAGAGTGTAAAGAGCGCCAGATTGAATTATTATGCATGAATTTTGAATAAATATCGGATATTTTGCATAGAAAATTATATCTATGCGATTGACATTTTTGCTCCTCGCGGTTACAACAGAAGCAATCTTCGTGTGAGAGGTACGAATTATGAGAAGAAAACAACATAGTTGTCAAACGTCTACGGCAACATTTAGTAGACCGACGACATCTCAAAGCGCCCGTTCGACAATCGCATTACCCAACACCCTCCTTATTAATTCTGTACTCCCCCTCCTTATTACCATCTCCTCAATTATTATACTTGTAAGCCTAATTATTCTCTAATTCCGCGGCATGCCGAAAAAGCACCGTGGAGGACTCTCTCACGGGGTTTCGGCGTAGCCGTATAGGGATTTTTTATCCTGTTAAGGGATAGACCCGAAATACCTATCTGTAAAAGGAGTCGATGAAATGGAACGATATACACTCGGAATACTGGTCAACAATCACCCCGGAGTTCTCAGCAGGGTAGTCGGCCTATTTAGCCGCCGCGGGTACAATATCGATAGCCTGTCGGTGGGAGAGACGGAAGATCCGGCCATCAGCCGCATCACCATCGT
>JAAYDK010000422.1 GCA_012729295.1 Spirochaetales bacterium
GGGATACGCAGGCATCTCATGGAACAAACCACAAAAGTAATTACCCGGGACAACATACTGCCGACCCAGCAAAGGATCGGCAGCGACATGCGAAGCTAGCTACAGCTTCCAACTTACTCCGAAGGTAACCTGGATATCGTCAGTGGTGACATCCTTTACATTGTCCCGGTTCCAATGCTTCAGATAATCGACCTGCGTCATCACCCCGATATTCCTCAGGTGCTTCGATGAGGCATCCTGGAACGGATGGGCTTGGGCATTCGCAGAAATTGTCAGGGACTTCTCAACCGTTGCTGCGGTTAATGGGTCATCCCATGGGGTAGTCTTGTTGACATGCGTCGGGCCCTCACCCCAAACGGTCGACATGGAATTTTCACCATGGAGCATGTAGGAAGCACTCAACGTACCACTGAACAAGCGGGGAATCGTGTATCCGAAACCCGTTGCGACCATGATCAGGTCATTGCCAAATTCATAACCCATGAAGTTCTTCTTGATTGCGATATCGCTCTCAAGGTTGAACATCCGACGGTTCACGATATAATCCACATGGTTCCTGAGATAGAGGTAGGGATCGGTCTTCACGTATTCGAACCACCCGCTGATGAAGCCAGGTCCCATCGGGTACATCCCTTCGATGCCATACTGCTGCCCGATCCCTGTCGGCCGCGCACTGCTGGAAGTTTGGTCTTCTCCCGGGTAGGGGAACTCATCCACGAGAAAGTTGGCCCATACATGCAGGTACTTGAATGGGTTGACACTGAGTTCGAGGGCCAAGGTCGAGTTTGAATTGCTCCTGGTGAACAGGTTGTGGTAGAACAACGCAGGGTTCAGGTACCTGAAATCCAGTGTGGAACTCTGGTACATCATCGCTTCGGTGAGCGCCATCGTTACCCGATCCTTGAACATGCGGAACTCGAAACGGTGGGCCACATACACTTTGACATTGTCACTGTCTCCTTCAACCGCATCATTGCTGTCGATAGTGGAATCCTGCCCCCCTGTCCACGAGGGAGAGTCGAATCCCGCGACAAGATAAGTGTACTTGAACTTGTCGTGAAAACTGGTGAATCGCAGGAAATCATAGTAGTCAAGATGATCCCCTACCGTCAGGCTTCCGGTCTTCCCGGAACTCCAGTAGAGGTCGTCACGCCCCAAGGTGAGGCTGTTCCGACCGATTCCCATACCGACCATCGCCCGCTCGGGGAAATTCAGGTCGATGTGGTTGAGCCCTTCGGAGAAGGGATGGTTCATCGTGAACTTCGGTGAGAATATCTCGGAAGAATCGGTGACGCTAGAGGAGTTCCTCGAGAATCTGGTTTTCATGATTGCAAAGTCGACCTTGCTGTAGATGTGGTCGGTCATGTACAACTCTATCGGTATGCCGACCAATGGCTTGCGCGAATCATAGTTGTACACCCAATCGGTCTCCTGTGCATAATCGACGTCATTGGTATGGTAATACATCTCGAAGGTTGGTTCGAAACCGATCGAGCCGTGGAACGTCTTGTCTTTGGTATCAGGCATCTCGACCATCGCTCTCACCTCCTCCATGATGGCTTTGCCTTCCTGGGTGAGACGATCTTGGGGTATCCTGTCAAGATGATGCAGCAGCTCGGCTGCAGACCACGGGCCGCTGGACGAAGGAGGAGCCGCACCCGCCTCAAGATAGAGCATCCGTACCAACGAATAAACTTCCGAACCTACAGGAATCACGTGTTGCAGGTTGACCGCACCGAGAATCACCGTGGAACACACCAGAAATGCACCGAGAAATACCATGAACCGTTTCATACTTACACTCCTTAGATCAGTATCATAAGATATAGGCAATGCCCAACGAACCTTGCACATCGTGAATGGGATCATGCGTCGTGTTACCGAGATTATGGATCATCACATAGGAGACACTTCCGTTCACTCTCAGCGACGAGCGTTCCAAACCGAACTTTCCGGCACTTATGCGAAAGGAAGCTCCTACAGTACCCCTGACTCTTGTCTCGGGAATACCGGTAGGAGTCGTTACCTGTGGATCTGCCGGAGGATACGGAGAATCGAAACCCACAGCTCCGTCGACAGCATACTCGGCACGTATGAACCCGTTCCAGTTCTCCAGGGAGTCCCAATCGAGTCCCACTGCGTAGACAGTCGCATCTCCTCCGAGAGGATATCCCACGTACTCCCTGACATACCGGGTTGCACCACCATCAGGTTCCATGGCCTTGAACGAAACGACATAGTCAATGCCATCACGAAGGTAGAGGTACGGATCTGTGTGGACATACTCTGCCCACAGGAGGTAAGAACCGCTTGGGACAACCCACCCATATTCCATGCCTACCTGCCAACCCAACGCATTCGGCTTGGAATCGGACTCGTCGATGAATCGTACATCATCGAATCCGATTTGGCCGTAAAGGGCAAACCCGGGGAGAATCGACACCCAAGTCTCCGCGGTCAAGAACGAGTTTGAGACACTCGCCATGAAATATTGGTGGTAGATCATCAATGGGTTGAGGAATCGAAAGTCGATCACACCATCTTGGTACATCATTGCCTCGGTGATCGCGAAGTGCCACTCCGGCAGGATCGTCCAGTCGAAGCGATGGGTGAAGAGCGCCTTTACCTTTGCGGTTCCTGTACCCGTCTCCGCAGGAGATGGGAAACCGACTAGAGCGGTCGAGTACTTGATTGGTCCGAGCCATGCCTTGAACATCATGTAGTCGTGGTACGGCAAGTGATCGGATAGAAGCAGGTTCCCGGTATGCCCGGGTCCCAGGTTCAGGCGTTCGCGCCCGATCTGGAGGTTCCACTGGTTCCCCCCGGCGACCGCGATGGCACTGTACGGCCAATTGAAATCGAGCTGGAAGAAGTCCCGGAGTGAGTGATTCGTGGAAAATTCCGGAGCATAGACGTAATGCGTTCCATTTGCATAATCGAGCAATCTGCGGACCACAAGGAACTCCACGTGAGTGGAAAAATGATCGGCTACGGTAAAGGAGATGGGAATGGAAAGGATTGGCAAACGATCTTTCCATCGAGGATGCCACAATGGTTCTTCAGTGAAATCTTCTTCATTGATATGCAGATAGGCTTCAAAAGAGTATGCCGGTGAGATATCCGCGCTTCCTTGTCCGCTGAATGGGAACAGGGGTCGATACGCCAACCCTGCCTGTATGGATCCGAACAGCTTTCCCTCGGATAATCGTGGCAAGCGTTCCATAGCGTGGAACAATTCCCGTTCCGTCCATGGACCGACCCGAGGTGGGATTGCACGTCCCTCGATCCTATGAAGCTGTTGGATGCGTGAGAATACCTCAGCATCCGAGGGAATGAATCGTTGGTCCGAATAGGCCTCGAGCGATACCAGGCAGAACAAGAGGAGGAGACACACCAAGACGTACTGCTTTTTTCCACCCATACCTCAGTACTATAGCATTACATGACAGACAACTCAATGTCATTCTGATATGAGATAATATGAGAAGTCTCCTCCTAAAGTTGGCTGACGCCGACGCGGATTGATTACCGCAAGTGTTAAACTATAACACCGAAAGAAAATCAGGAGGAGACTATGGAAAGTGTAGTGTATGCTGGAA
>JAAYDK010000094.1 GCA_012729295.1 Spirochaetales bacterium
GACGATCCTTCTCTTCTTTGCTAAGTTTGTATGTTCTTCCCATAGTCGTTTCTCCTATGGGTGATATTCTCCTTCAATCGCCTATACATTCATAGGATCGATGAGTTTACGTTTACGCAAGAACTAAGACAATGGCCTCTATTGATGCAAAAATTGTGAAGGCTCAGACAACTGTTGAAAAGACGAAAGCCAGATACGATGCTGCAATTGCAGAACTTGAAACACTCTATGCTGAAAAGAAAAATCTGCAGGTCAAGGAACTTGCTGCTGCGATCGAGAAAAGCGGGAAGTCCTACGAGGATGTTCTGACGTTTGTGAAAAACGGGAAGCGTTGACCAGCCGTTATTCCCGTTGAGTAATAAAATTTCAGGAAGTTAAGGTTTATAGTACGCAAATCGTCGACACGGTTATAAATCCACTTCCGGCAGATTCACAGAAATGGGGTGTAGGCCTCATCATGAGCTCTCCATTTGCAATCGGAATAACGGGTGAATATGATTTTGGTGCAGCTACTGCATCGGTAGCTATCGGCTTTGACAATCTGTATGGAACAGGGGCTTTCATGTTCAGGATGGCAGGGCAGTATGACTTCGACGCTCCGTTCGATAACGGAACGTTCTCGGTCTATCCGAGTGCCGGAGGCCACATCGATATACTTGCCGGTTCCCTATTCGGATTTCGTTTCGGTGCACACATAGCCTTATCTTCTTACTTCTTCAGACAGTTGCCGCTTAAGCTCTACATCGAAGTCGGCCCGTCGATTACATCGACTGCGTTAGCAACTTTCTTCGATATAACGGCAAGCATGGGAGCTGTCTATAAACTCTAGGGATACGCGCACATTGTCGTTTAGATGAAAATGACGAGTAATATGCTCGAATGCAACACCTTGAAAATCTGCCAGCGCATAGGCCTCGCGCACTGGCGAATTCGCGATTGCACGAAGGATATAGGGTGGCAACATTTCGAATCCGGCCATATGGGGGCATGTGCCGGCTAAGAATCCGATAGTCTGGTCCAAGGGGATGCTTACTGATTCCAGAGCGAGACTTATCTCCTCATTAGTGTGTACCGGATCAAAGCCCACTTCAATGAGTTCGCACACTGCATAGAGATTAGCAAAACGTAGATACCCGTCGTAGTATTCTCGGACCAATGCAATCGGTTGAACGGGAAGCACCGAGATACCAAGCTCTTCCCGACATTCGCGTTCGATGCATTCTGTCCATCTCTCATATGGATCGATACCGCCTCCAGGAGTCAATAATTGGTCGCGCTGGGCTAGATACGTCAGTAGCATGCGCCCGTTATTCACAATCAGAGCCCTACATGCCTTACGGCATTCACTGTCGATGAGAATGTCCGTATTTTTGGTATGATCGAAAAGAGTTACCGAAAGAATATTCTTGCTAGAATTCATGAGACATATTTTGCTGTAAGCACTGCGCTGTCCAGCATATGGTTTTTCATCGCATCCATCAATTGCTTCTTGGTAAAGCCGTCTTTCAGAGGAAGGTCGCAATCTAATGCCCAGACTCTCAATACGTACGTATGGGTTCTGTCAGGAGGCGAGGGACCTCCGTAGCAGCACGACCATGTTTCGTTCCAGCTGTTGATGCCTTGGACAAAAGAAGCTTTGTTTCGTCGGCTGGCATCTTCTTCAATCGATGTAACGTGAATATTTGCCGCCAGCCAATGAATCCAGGTATATCCGCACACCGGCTGTGCATCCGGATCGTCGAATACCAGTGCATACGAGACTGTTTCTTTCGGAGTATGCTCGATGTTAAGCGGAAACGAACGCGTCGGCATTCCGTGTACCATATCGTAACCACGTTTACCGTATGTATCCAGCAAAAATCCGTTGACGACAGCGTTACTGGTCAATTCCATGTGATTCCTCCTCGATCTGGCGATGTTTTTAAGCCGGTATTTTATGCATCAGCTGTTCTATTCCTTCTAAGAAGAGAATATATTCTATCACATTACACATTTAAAGGAATATGTTAAAAGTCGTATGCAACTATGTAGGGATAGGTTTTAAATTTCGTACTACTCAGGTCACCTAACAGGCTGATTCAGAAAATCAAGTGAGAACGTACCTGCAAAGACCTGGGATAGTGCCTCTATTGGACCGAGCCCGTTCTTGCGGCAAGTATCGATGATGGAGAATATGGTAGCGAAAC
>JAAYDK010000095.1 GCA_012729295.1 Spirochaetales bacterium
ACGCGTCCGGCAGGATTCGAACCTGCGACCTACGGATTCGAAGTCCGGAACTCTATCCAGCTGAGCTACGAACGCATCATGCACCGTACTGTGTAGCATCGCCGCACTAGGGTGGATGACGGGGCTCGAACCCGCAACAACCAGATCCACAATCTGGTGCTCTACCATTGAACTACATCCACCAAGAACTGATCGCAGTCCGGATACACCAGAGCAAATCAACGTAGAGTACCTTGCCCGATTAGCCTGGTTTTGTCAATACCCGCAACCTGTTTTTTCATCTACAATGCGAGACTAGAATCGCAATACAATGGCGCCATCGTATCGTCTTTTCAGCCAGTACGGTACGAAGGCTTGAGATTAGTTCTTTTTCATCTACCGTGATAAGCGCTTCATCCCAAGCAGGTTTGTAAGATTTTTCTATCCAGCGTCTGAGATCCTCGGTACTGATCCAACGCTCTTCTGCCATGTCGAATGTTTTTACTGTGGATTGAAATCCATGCCGGCTACACGTTTCTACCAGTTCTTGAGGTGACCAAACCAAAGGATTTCCTTCGCGATAGATCGAGGCTTCAGCTTTCTCAAACAGATTTCTCGTTGTTTCATTTTCTACGAATTCGGATAACCGGCTCCCCGATGCCGGGATGGTTTCACAAAGGGCAAGGGTAGACGTATCGGTCATGCGTTCTTTAAGTACATCGAGGATAAGCACGTCCTGGCTTAGCCGGCTAAGCAGATTGCGACCGATGATCGCTTCGAATCTGAGATCCTTGTCGATGCTCCTGACTGCCTGGTCATATGCTCCGAAGAGTATCGTCGGCTGATGTAACTCGTCGAGCGTTTTTGCATACTGTTGTACGTGGCGGTATTGATCTTCTGTTCTGCAGATGCCTACGGCGAGTCCTTCGGGGGTTCTGCGAAATGCTTCCCAGAGCAATAATCCGTGTCCGGCATTTACTACCAGCACACGATCGTGCCTTGCCAGCGTTATCTCGGAAAATAGTGCCTGGCGGATATGCTGCAAAAGCATGCCGCGCTCGCTTGAGGCACGCCGAACCCACCGCTCGCGCACAGAATCGGCGGGGCTGAATGTCAGCTGCTCGATATGCTCGTCTTCAGAATAGGCTTCGAGTTGAGCTTCGCGACGACTCAGTACGTCTTGTTTAAGATGTTTTTCGAATCCTTGTTCAGACGGATTGTAGAAAATCGTTCCCTGTAGACCTGACGGCAGATATTGTTGTGCAACCCAATGATCCTGATAGGCGTGGGGATACAGGTATCCTTCGCCATGTCCGAATCCTTTCTTGTCACGGCTTGCATCCTTGAGATGGTTCGGAACTTGAGCGTCACGCTCTTGTTCGACCATTTTTAACGCATCGAAAAATCCCATCGTTGAATTGGATTTTGGCGCAGTCGCCAGATAGAGTGCCGCATGGGTTAGATGAAACCGGCCTTCGGGTAATCCGATTCTTTCGAAAGCTTGAGCATCAGCTTCGACAACTTGGATTGCCTCAGGATCGGCCAGCCCGATGTCTTCGCATGCACTGATGAGCATCCTGCGGAAGATGAACTTGGGATCTTCGCCGGCTGCAACCATTCTTGCCAGCCAGTACAAAACTGCATCGGGGTCGCTGCCTCGGATTGATTTGATAAACGCGCTGATGATGTCGAAGTGATAATCGCCTTCTTTGTCATACAGAACGACCTTTCTCTGGATGCTCTCTTCGGCGGCAGCGAGGGGGATATAAATCTCGGTTCCGTCTGCAGGGGGGAAAACGTCGTTCGTAGTCTCTACTGCCAGCTGCAGCGCGTTGAGCAAAGACCTGGCGTCTCCGTTTGAAATCTCTACCAGATGATCAAGCGCCCCCGGTTCGAATTCTATCTTCCAGCGTCCGTAGCCGCGCTGGGTATCCTTTAGTGCCTGGTGTGCGATGGCATATAATTCGCTATTTCCCAGTGGCAGTAGCTGAAATATTCTCGAACGGCTTACCAGTGCCGAATTAACTTCAAAATACGGATTTTCGGTTGTCGCCCCTATGAGGATGCATGTCCCGTTCTCTACCCAGGGTAAAAGCGCATCCTGCTGGCTTTTATTCCATCGATGAACTTCATCGACAAATAGGATTGTTCGCTTGTCGTAATGCTCGAGTCTTGAACGGGCTTCGTCGATTTCGTACCGTAATTCCTTAACTCCCGACAAGACTGCGTTCAATGTAGCAAATGCACATTTGGTTGTATTGGCAATGACGCGGGCTAGCGTAGTCTTGCCCGTACCCGGTGGTCCGTAAAAGATGACCGATGAAAGTTGGTCGGCTTGAATCGCACGCCGCAATAGTCTTCCCGGTCCAACGATATGGTCCTGTCCGATATACTCGTCCAGCGTCCTGGGCCGCATACGGTACGCTAACGGTTGCGATTTTGTTTCAACAGCGTTCTCAAACAGATTCATTACTGCCTCCCCGAAGGAGCGAACAAACGCAACTCTGGCGAATCATAGGCATTCGCTGTTGCCCGTATGATAGTCTCTTCAGTTTCCATCATTCTTTGCATTTCTTTGAAAAGTGTTTCAACGATGGTAGGAATCGGATCGATACTGGAAAATCCGGTATCTTCTGGTTCGAGAAGCGTCGAAAGATTGTTCGTGGCTTTCGTGTAAATACCATAACGGGATTCAACTGCCAACCACGACGAAAGCAGTTGCCCGCTTGTGCTTTGAATGGATGATTGCACGAAGGAACGTATCGACTCTGCATGCTGACTAAAGAATAACGCGGTTGCGGCATAAGGCCGACCCTGTATGATGTCGTACGGATCTTCGATTTTGGTGTTGTCTACGAGTAACGCAAGATACTCTACCGTATCTTCGTATACATTTGATACTACTGAATAAGCTGTGTGTAGATAGGCATCAAGATACAACCGTAACTGAGGGATTTTGTCCCTGGTGGCAATAATCGATTCGGAATTCTCTGGAAACAGCAAAGATTGATCTTGGTTCTTCCACATCTGTGGCAGAGTTTTCAGACGTACATCGTCCACCATCGTATCAAGCAGCTTGATAACCGCTCTGTGGGCAAATTCGGTATCTTCCTGAATAACGTCTACCGCACTCGATGTTTGGCATGCAGTTACCGCAAAACAGGCAGAGCACACAATTAGCAACAGTATTCTGACGGGAACCGAAAAGAAAATCTTCGCATGCATGAAACAACTATACCATCGGAAGAAATACGCTACAAGCCAGACCCTGCATTCTTGCTGTAACTATCTAGTAACAAACCTTTGTTGGTGATACATTCACTGCCATGGAATCTCGAGTAAGCAACGACTCGACCGTCGGTGATTTGAACCGCCACGTATGGCGCATGTCGTTTCCTACGATGGCAGGAATGCTGCTGCAGGCAGTTTACGATTTAGTCGACATGATTTGGATCGGTTTTATATCACCCGAAGCGGTTGCAGCCGTCACCATTTTTATTACGCTCTTTTGGATTGTCGAAATTCTCAATGAAATCGTCGGCACTAGTTCCGTCTCGATGATTTCTCAGAGTTACGGGACAGGTGATTTGGAACGAACGCGAATCATTTCGGAACAGACGCTGGTATTCAAAGCCCTGCTGGCAATTCTTGGGGCAATCATTATGCTCGTATGCCTGAAACCGCTGCTGCACTTTTTTACCGATGATTCGAAAGTCATTGCCCACGGCATTGAATATGGTGTGATCCGCTTGATCTTTTTACCGATCTTTTTCTCTTCCTACAGCGTAAATACGATTTTTCGGTGTACCGGGGATGCAAAGACACCGATGAAACTATTAATTACATCAGCAATTATCAATATGGTCGCCGACCCTTTGCTGATGTTCGATACGATTCCGGGTACTTCGATTAAAGGCTTGGGATGGGGTATGCAAGGAGCAGCAATTGCTACGGTCGGTTCTATATCGATTGCCTTTCTTGTCGGATTTATCATGCTGTTGAAAGGCAAGGCGGTAGTTACCATACGCTTTTCCCATCTCTTTAAGGTCGACCGGGAAACTGCTAAAAAACTGTTTACGATCGGTTTGCCTTCGGGACTGACGCTGATTATCCGTAATATTGCGGGAGTTGTGACGCTAAGACTTATCGGATTGTACGGTACCGCGGCATTGGCGATATTGGGGATCGGGACTCGAATCTATCAGTTCGGTATGATGCCGGGATGGGGTATCATGATGGGAAGCGGCATCATCATCGGGCAAAACCTGGGAGCGGAAAAACCACAGCGGGCGTTGCGTGCCGTACGCATATCGACAATCAACTGCATGGCAGTCGTAGGGTTCTTCTCATTGCTCCTGATGATTTTCCCCGGTCAAGTACTCAGCTTGTTCCTGGGAGGGCAGCAGGCGAGTGCCGAAGGGATTTTATTCATGATGATTTGCGGACCGAGCATGCTCATAGGTGCAGCCGGTTCAGGAATGGGATCGGCCTTTACCGGTGCCGGAGATAATAAACCGATGCTGTATGCCGGCCTCGTAAGCCAGTACGTGTTTATGATGCCCTATTCGCTTGTCGCGGTATTGCTGTTTAAACTTCCGATCGGATGGCTTTGGGCTGCCTACCTGCTCGGGGACTCTACGGAGTTTCTGACCCGTTGGTATTTCTATCGAAAGAAACGCTGGCTGCTCAAGCGGGTCTGAGCTTGTTGACGAATCACGTAAATAATGTAACATTATTACCAGACAAGGATTCGGATAAGGAGATAACGAAACATGACTGATTTTCGTGCCCAGATGTTGTCAAACGTAAAACTCCGGGAACGGAGTATCCTGAAGAATGTATATCTTTGGATGACTGCAGGATTGGCATTGACCGCAGTGGTTGCCTATCTCATTTCCGCTAGCAATATCGTCATAACTCCAACCGTAATGTTTATCGCGATCATCGCAGAGTTTGCGCTGGTGGTGTATCTATCTGCAAGGCTGCAGAAGATGTCGACTCTGGCTGCAGTATTGGCGTTTACAGTGTATGCGATGCTTAACGGAGTAACGTTGTCGATAATCTTCTATGTCTATGGCAGGTTGACGATTAGCCGGGCTTTCTTCACGACAGCGGCGCTTTTCGGAGGCATGAGTCTGTACGGGATGACAACGAAACGTCAGCTTGACGGTATCGGACATTATCTCGTCATGGGATTGTGGGGAATTATCATCGCATCGCTGATCAATATGTTCTTCAGAAGCGAAAGCGTCTATTATTTCATTTCGATCATCGGCGTACTGGTATTTGTTGGACTGACTGCCTGGGACACACAGAAAATCAAGCGTCTGAACGATGCATATAGCGGCCATATGGACGAAGATACGTTCGTAAAGCTTTCGATTATCGGGGCCTTGACCCTTTACCTCGATTTCCTCAATATATTCCTCTATCTATTGCGGATTTTTGGCCGCAGCGACCGCTAATGATACATTCGACGGAGCAGTACATGAACGAGACGATCAAGACCATCATGGAGCGCCGCTCCATCAGAAGTTTTAAGCAAGAGCAGATTGAGAATGCCGACGTTGAACTCATCGTGGAAGCGGGTCTTAGGGCAGCCAACGCGATGAATCGACAGACCTGGCACTTTACGGTAGTGCAAAATTGGCGATTGCTGTCCGATTTGTCTCAGGCGGTTGCCTCGGTGATGGCCGAGACAGGACTTCCTTCTCTTGTGGAACGCGCCGAAAGTCCAGCATTCAGTTGCTTTCATCATGCCCCGACAGTCGTGTTCCTCTCTAGCGATAAGACGGTCTATTCGATTGCAGACTGTGCGAATGCAGCCCAGAACATGTGTGTTGCAGCATCGTCGCTCGGACTCGGGTCCTGTTATATAGCTTCGTTTGCCCAGGCGTTCAAGACCGAACAGGGGAGAAAACTGTTAGAAGCGTTTCATCTTCCCGAAGGGTTTGAACCGGTATTTTCGGTTGCTTTGGGGTATGCAGACGGGGACCTTCCGTCACTGAAAGAGCGTGAACGCAAAATCGATTATATTCGCTGATGTACATGTTTAGCGAGCTGTAAGCGAGACGACTGTCCAACCATCGACATCATATACATCTAACTCGACTTTTTCATGATTGGAATCCAACACCGGCATTCCTGAGTCGTTGATTTTCACGACGGTTCGTTCAGGGATGTATGCGTGGATTGTAAGTGTATGCGAGGATATTACTCGGGCTGACAACGCAGTTGCCATATTCAATAGGACAAGGATTATCACATATATTGCTATCGATCGTATATTCTTCATATTCGTTTCTTTTCTTCCGTATCTGGAATATAGATGTAATATGTAAGGTAGTCAATATATAAATTGTTGTAAAGTAAGGAGTTATAACAATTGTCATATGTACTGGTTTTTAAAGTAATGTTAGAATTTAAAATTGTTACAAAATCTATATATGATGAGAATGGACCAATGCATATGTCACCATGCATTGTTGCTTTAGCAAATAAAATGATAATTTCCGTGAGGAAAACTGTGGCATGAGTTGTGTTGTATTATAAATGTACTATTATCCTATGACAAACGACATCGAGCAAGTATGTCAAAAAACCGAGAAGTAAAGATGAGTCAAAATGACACAACATGTTACAT
>JAAYDK010000096.1 GCA_012729295.1 Spirochaetales bacterium
GGACTGATACGATCTCCGATACCGTGGCTTTCTTTACCGACAGGCACGATGCTGGTCCTCTCGTTCGTTCATGCATGGACGACCATTCCGTTCATCATGATCATTTTGCTGGCCGGGCTGCAAACCATCCCGGTAGAGCTGTATGAGGTAGCCTCGATCGACGGCGCCAATGCCGTCCAGAAGTTCAGAACCATCACGTTGCCGTTGCTGAGGCCTTCGATTTTAAATTCGACGATGATTTCCGCAATCTTCGCCCTAAGAACCTTCGATATTGTCTTTACGCTCACCAGAGGAGGTCCGGGGGAAGCGACGGACATGTTCGTCACCTATATCTACAATACTGCCTTCGTGTTTGGCAGAATCGGGTACGCGGCGGCATTGTCGATCATCATGGTGTTCACCTCGATGCTGATGGTGTTCTTATTCGTGAAGCTGTTACCGATTGAAACAGATTGACGGTAAAGGAGGACTACACATGAAAACAAGAAATAAAATAGTTGCAGTTCTGGTACTCGTCATCTACTTTACCATCAACTTGTTCCCCGTCTACTGGATATTGGTTACCAGTTTGAAGACCAACGAGGAAGTCTATACTCCGAAACCGGTCTTCATTCCAAAAAATCCGACGTTCGACAACTATGTGTCGATCTACACCACCCGGCCCTACATGCAGTATACGTGGAATACGATAGCCATAGCGGTGGGAGCAACTGCCGCTTGCATATTATTCGGTTCGATTGCCGCATACGGTTTCTCACGGTTTAAATTCTCGGGAAACAGAGTTCTGCGCTACATATTCCTTGCCTCGCGGGTATTCCCGCCTATTTCATTGATTACTCCGCTTTTTATGATTGTAGGCTGGATTGGGTTATATAATACGATCACTGCGCAAATCATCGTGAATACCTACATGTGGCTGCCGTTTTTCATATGGATCAACATCAGCTTCTTCGATAGCATACCCAAAGAGCTTGACCAGGCAGCCCAGATTGACGGATGTACCAGGATGCAGAGTTTTTTCAGGGTCGCTTTGCCGCTTTCGATTCCGGGCATCGCAGCCAGTTCGATTATCGCATTTTTAGGGACCTGGAATGAGTTTTTGTATAATCTCATTCTCGCTCCTACGAAGAATGCGAAAAACCTTTCGGTCGGGGCGTCGGACTTCATCGCCGATATGTTCGTCTCGTGGAACGAAATGTCAGCTGGAGCGATTATCGCATGCATCCCCGCCTTTCTCTTCGTAATATTTTTCCAAAAATATATTGTAACGGGACTTACCTCAGGAGCTGTAAAAGGCTGATGTAACTTGGAATACTAGAATTATCATAAAACGTTTCACTGGAGGAATGAACATGGCAACGTTGAAAAGAAAATACTCGCTGGTCCCGACCGAAGTTTCACCGGTCGATACGCCGTTTAGACGCATACAGACCAAACTCCCGGTACCCGAGTCGCTTGCGCTATTCGATCTGTTGTCGAAATACGAACCGATTTCGATGCAGGGTCAGCCGCCGGTGGTCATCGACCATTCCGAAGGCTGCCAGGTATTCGACAGCTACGGGAACATGTGGCTTGACTGGTCTAGCGGAGTATTAATCAGTAATGTGGGAAACGGTGATAGTGAAGTACGCGAGGCATTAAAAGAAGTTATTGATAAACCTCTGCTTTCAACGTATGTATTCCCTCATCTGCGTCGTGCAGAATTGGCAAAGCTGTTATGTGAATCGGTTCCGTTTGAGGATTATCAGGCATTCCTGCTCTCGACCGGTTCTGAGGCGACTGAAAATTGCATCAAACTGGCAAAAACATACGGTATGAAGAAATACGGGCCACAGAAAAAATTCTTCATCTCTTTTCATAATGCATTCCACGGAAGGACACTGGGAGCACAGCTTGCTGGCGGAATGCCTAGTGGCAAGATGTGGATAGGTGAATTGGATCCGACATTTGTTCAGGTTCCGTTTCCGGACGGGTATCGGACAAAAGATCTGAGCTTTGATTTATTTCTTAAGACACTCGAAGAAAAAGGCATCAAGGGCAGTCAGGTCTGTGGCGTGATGTCCGAGAGTTTCCAAGGAGTCGGACCCCATTTCTTCCCCCTGCCCTATATCAAGGAACTTGAGGCGTGGTGCAAGAAGAACGATGCGTTGTTGATTATGGACGAAGTCCAGTCCGGATTCTGTCGAACCGGAAAGTGGTTCATGTTCGAGCACTACGATATTAAACCCGATTTGATCGCATGCGGCAAAGGCATTTCCGGTTCGCTACCGCTTTCGGCTGTCATCGGACGCAAGGATGTTATGAACCTGTATGCCCCGGGGTCGATGACCTCTACCCATTCCGGTTCTCCGTTACCGGTTACTGCAGCGATTGCCAATATCAAGACGCTCAAACGCGGCTTTCATATGCAGAATGCCCAAAAGTTAGGACTAGTGTTGAAAGAAGGTCTGGAAGCACTACAAAAGAAATATCCTAGGCATATCGGACATGTATCCGCGCTCGGCTTGGTCGGAGGCATGCAAATCGTCAAGCCCGATACCTTCGAGGCCGACCCCGATACTGCGCTCAACATCAACGAAGAGTGCTTCAGAAGAGGCCTGTTGATGTTCGCTCCTGTCGGAGCACAGGGCGAGTGCATAAAGATTGCTCCGCCTTTGTGCATTACTGAAGAAGCGCTTCGCGAAGGATTTTCTGTGATTTCTGAAGTATGCGCGCACATATTCAAGTAAACGACCTGTTTCTTTGACAAGGGCGCAATGTGTTAGGTTGCGCCCTTGTGTTATCTATTTTGAACATTACCAAACTTTTCTTGCTTCACTGCGTAGACCGTCTTGTTAATAAGACCATGGTTATTTGACACATACAGCGCGATAACACCAACGCAATCTAAAAAGTCTCCAAAGTACTAACTCTTCAAACTTGGCATAAGTATTTTTATCAAATTTGACGTAGGTCAATTTTTATTCTTTCTTTCGGTGTTACATTCCGTATAGAAACAAGAAAGATGAAGGAGTTACCTATGTCGAAATACGTATCATATGACCAGGCAAAGCAGCAATATCTTAAAACACTAAAGCAATATATTCCGATTGTTGCGAGAGTTCACGGTGCTAATCATCCCGAACTTCAGAAGGTTCGCGATATCTTTGACGCAATCATGCAAAAGGATCGGGATTCTAATAATAACAAACCAGAGCTGCATGAAGAATTCGGCACATTGCGTCAAATCACCCATGATTACCTGATCCCGCAAGACGCATGCGAAAGTTTTGAAGCCGTCTATCACATGTTATCTGAAATTGATGAAGCGTATCATCAATAAGACATTCTCATCTTAATTTGGGAGGAATCTTCATGCAACGATTCATTCTTGGCAAAAAGCATTTCATAATGCTATCGAGTGCCGTATTGATAATCACTGCCTTCGCCCTTGATTTGGGTTTCAATCTGAAACAGATTGCTGTATGGTTTTTGGCAGCCGCTTCGGCATTAGGTCTGGCTCCGATAGCTATTCAAGCCTTTCAAGCATTGAAGGTTAAAGTTGTGAGTATCGATGTTCTGGTAACCATTGCGGTGATCGGAGCCTTTGCGCTGAAGAATTTTGAAGAA
>JAAYDK010000097.1 GCA_012729295.1 Spirochaetales bacterium
AAACGTCATAGATATTACCAAGAGTGGAACTCTTCGCGTTAGCATCATCGATTACATACCAAGTATGAAGGGCAATATCACTGTCTGTATGCCAGTATTGTTTTGTTGTATCCGCTTTTGGAAGAGCGGCAATACCGCCATCAAAATATCCACCTATGAAGGCTTCATTCACCTGACAGTTACGAACAACCTCATGACCAGCAACTTTGACTTTCTGAGTTGGAGCACAGTTGCTCCCGACTCCGCCGATAATACAAACAGCTTTGATCATCGTGTTATAATCTTCAAGACGTTGTGCCTTGAGAGCATTATAATAATCCAATTCGTCTTTGTTTAAGCGCTTTGCAGCAAGCTGGTCAGCATTCTGATTAATCTCAGCTTCTGTAAAACTTTGTTGGAAAGTCTCGCTGAGTTCGTTAATCATGATGTCATTAAAGGTGTAGTAACCACAATCAAGTACGGCAGAATAACCGGCTCTTCGTGAGCCTTGTGAGTGACCTGCAATACCTATGCGAGTTTTATCAATGAAATTAAGGGTTCTGACAAAATTTACAGCGTCGAGAATACCGCTGGGGGTAGTCCACGAGTTGTAACCATCTTCTCCCATGCCATTTTCATCGTAGCGTGGAAATTCGCTAAGACCTGTACCATAACCGTTTACGTTTAGGACTACAAAACCTCTTCTGGAGAGCTCTTCGGAAAAGCCTCTATAGTTATTCTTTGAAACACCAGCACCATGGGCGACTATGATAACTGGAAGGTTATCTTTGTCTGAGGTACCAGCAGGATAATATAAATCCCCTACCAATACAGCACCACGCGAATCAATTCTTATGGTTTCTATCTTAACTTTGCCTCCATCGGATGAGAGCAATGCTGCAAAGAAGCTGGTTAAGAGAATTGCCACTAGTAAAACAGCAATCCAGAATTTGCACCCTGAAGCAGTTTCAAGTGAAAATTTCTTAGTTCTTCCCATTTCTAGTCCTCCTTTTTGTTCGTTTGTGAATAATATATTTCCTTCTCGAATTATTATAACCCTGATTTTACTGCTTGTCACTATGAATTCAACTGTGACAATTCAATCGTCGCAGAAAAAAAATGCGTAAAAAAAGGATCAATAACAAAGCCTCACAAGTCTCTTTTACGAAGGAATTGCTACAACTCAACCATAACAAGAACACCAAGGGTGGCATACTCCAAGCAAGACTCGGATCCGAGCTCTGCTTGCCTAGGGTACTGGAGGTGAAAAGAATAAGAAAGAAAAACGTGCAATCAACTTTACAGGGATCACGATTTATAAATAACGTTCGATTCTTGTTGCGTTATTTAATGCTCTAGGATAGCATTTTATTACAAGGAAGCTTTACCAATACCAAGGAGGGTTGCCATGAGTACCGTGCGTTCGATTCTGGCACAAAAGGAAGACAAGATTATCAGCGTCAGTCCTGATGATTCGCTGCTCAATGCCGTCGTCAAACTTGATGAGAACAAAATCGGTGCGGTTGTTGTTCTCGATAAGAAGGGGAATCTGAAAGGAATACTTTCCGAACGGGACGTAGTCCGCAACATGGCAAAGAAAGGTGAAGCCGCGTGTACCGTAACCGTATCGCACCTCATGACGAAAGGCGTCATGTACGTTAAGCCGCATCAAAGTCTTGACGAATGCCTAAAGTTGATGATTGATAATAATTTCCGCCATCTGCCCGTTTTGGAAGATGACAAGGTTATCGGCATGATTTCGATTCGCGACGTTATGAAAGCAGTACTCGAAGAAAAGGCTTTTCAAATCGACCAGTTGGAATATTACATCACTACTACGTATTGACGCTACAATAGCTGCTTCTGATAAATCCCCAAATTTCCTGATGTAAGATAGCCTACGGTACAGGCCAAAAAGAGTAATGCCGGATTGGTTCCACCAAAAAATTCTATTCCCAGCATAAAGCAGACCACCGGAAGCTTTGTCGCTCCGGCAAGCGTTGCAACAGCTCCGTAGGAAGCCAGAAGCGAAGGAGGCAGTCCCAATAATCCGGACATTGCAGAGCCCAAGGTTGCTCCGCACACGAGAAGCGGAACAACCTCCCCTCCTTTCAAAGCGGCAGCCAACGTGATAGCGGTGAACGAGAGTTTTATTAATGGAATCCACCAAGCAACCGAACCGAGATACGCAGTATCGATTAATTGGTACCCTAGGCCGTTGAATGCAGTAGTGCCCAACAGCTTCCATTCCACCAAGGTGAGTATCGCCAATACGGCAGCAGCTGATGCCGCTCCTACGATAGGAGAGCTGAATTTCGAGACAATTTTTTTGCACGCTTTCGAAGCGATGCAGAATAATCTGCTGAGCAATCCAAAACACATCGCTGCAATCAATACTTTGGCAACGGTAGAAACATCGAGAGCAACGGTATTTACCAAAGGAAACCGATGATAGCCCGTCTTGAGCAAATTTGCTATCCAACAGGCGATGTAGCTTGCCGTAAGACAGGGCGCCATAGCCTCCAAACGATTAATTCTCGGGCTTGCTACTTGCGTTCCAAACAACGTACC
>JAAYDK010000098.1 GCA_012729295.1 Spirochaetales bacterium
CTTAACATCACCTAGCATATTTTTTTCAGTGCTAAAAGCACAGATTCAATTGTCTGTTGACCGGCTCCATCTCTAACCTCAAGCGTAGCACCAGAAAGGTGAATAGTGATTGCCGTTGATGAGGCAGACTGATGAGCCGGTAATTCAATTTTTGCAAATGCAATAGATTTATTTTGCTCTGCTAGTGCAGGTAACATTGACTCACAACCCTTCAAACGTATCTTACGAAGCCAGTAGTAGTATGCATGTCGGCTTATTTGACTTTTTTCACACCATTCATCTACCTGGAGTCCACTGCTTTGGCATTCAGCGATCAACTTTTCCCATTGATCTTGACGATACTTGGTTTTTACGTATGTAACTTTATCCATGAGTCACAACTCCTAACACGAGTTTTTCAAGTTTTTCAACAAAACTCAATATTAAGAATAATTATTTCATGGATACTAACAAGATTAAAGGCACCCCAAGATTAAGCGCTTACGAAGTTGTGCCGCTCCCGCCGCTTTGAATATGGCTCCGCAAACTCCACCACCCATTTGCAAATCGGTGTTGGCGGCATTGACGATTGCGTTAACTTTCATTTTTGTGATGTCCTGACGGACGATGGTAAAGGGCATTACTAATCCCTCCGTTCAACTGGTATTATTACATCTCAGCACACCTTCGCTATCAAATTGGCAATACTGCTATCTGAATTTCTTAGATCAATGAAAGAAACATCAACGTTGACATTATCGTCTGACGCATAGCGAAATTCACTTATACTTACATTATCAGAATGCGGATAAAGCAGGACAATGCAATCTGAATCATACTTTTTACTGTAAGCATACATTTGGTACATATCAGATTGCGAAATCCCGTGGTTCCTTGCATTGTCTGATAGCAGTTTCCACTTTGTATCCATCACAATCGTCTTGCCGCCAAACTCCAAGACGAGGTCGGGTCTAAGGGCAAAGGCACGGGTAGGACTATCAAAAAGACTGTATCTGGCATCTTGCGTCCGCAGGTTTATGCCGTCACCGATGTGCCTACGAAACTTTGCCGCCACGAAGCTCTCAAACACCTTCTCCATCGGAAACAGAAGGGCGAGGGCAATTTCACTTCCTGCG
Organism: Spirochaetales bacterium; assembly: GCA_012729295.1. Lineage (GTDB taxonomy): Bacteria > Spirochaetota > Spirochaetia > Sphaerochaetales > Sphaerochaetaceae > JAAYDK01. The sequence continues at coordinate 1,116 of JAAYDK010000098.1, forward strand.
AACGCCGTGAAGCTGTTACCGCTCAGGAAAATTCGACACCACGAGAGAGCCTTATCATAGTGCGTCATGCTTCGGTCGACAAAGCACTTCGAAAAATCGCCGCTCACACTCTTTGAAAAGTCCACCCCGTCAAAAAATGACAACAACCGAGCGACCGTTCTTCGATTGCCAGCATCGTTCGTCGCTTTCAGCAAGAAGCCGAGGGTGGACTTAATCAGACGATTCTCCGGCCTGTTAATGTTAAAGTCATCGTAGCATACAAAGAATCTCTCGCGACTAACCAGATTATGCTTGATATTCTGGGAAGCCAGCAGTTTGCCTTTATAAAACCGCTCATTCTCCTCAACTGGAGTATAAGCCGCTTTCAAGCCCTGCTTCGTCAGTATTGAAACCTCGTCGAGGAACATCTTGATGAAAATTTCGAGCAGGTTGAGATGCTCGGTATGTAGTTGCGAGACATTGAAGTCCTTAAATGTTACATCTTTCAGCGTTTTCAACATTTCAAGGAAAATGCGCTTCGTATCGCTCACGGTTGTGTCGCCGCCTGCTATCTTCGGTAGAATCTCAATAACCGTGCCATCAGCCATCGTAATCAGGCCAACGTAGTTTCGGGCAGTGATAATCTTTCCCACTCCGCGGCGAGCGGACAGGGAGAGCAGTTCAACTGCCTCGGTGTCTGAATCTGTGCTGTTGGCGAGTATAAACGCCTCAAGCGCATCAAAGGTTTTCTCAGGCAAACCTTGATACCCGTGCAGAGCCGCTCCCCGTGTGAACCCGCCATATTCAGTTATAGTGTATGTCTTATCACAGGAACGCATAGGCATCTATCCTCTTGAACGCTTCGCTATTGATTTCATAGTATTCGGGAAAATCGATGTCAGCGTTCCCAAATAGCTTCACGGCGTCATTTCTTCTTACAATAAATCTGGTGCTGTCATCCGGCTTCTGATTATCACCAAGCACAAGTTGAATTTTCTCGTAATCATCATAGAAATACTCCTGCAATAGTGGCACGATAGTGTTTTCAAAAATAACCGCAAGCCGCTCCAATGTTGGATCTGATTTCAACGGAAGCAGATATGAGTGACCGATGGTATGCTCGCGGTCAAGCAATACGGTTATGCGTTTATTTATGGTGTCAAGCATTTCGGAGATGTCGATGCCGTCGACAAGAACATCCTTCAGCATAGCTGAATCCGGCTGCATCTCCACAAAACTAAACCTGCGCCTCAAGGCGGTATCAATCAGGGCGATGGAGCGGTCGGCGGTGTTCATCGTACCGATAAGGTAGACATTATCAGGCACACCAAAACTTTGCCCTGAATAAGGCAGTGTAGCGCGAAGTTGTTCCTTTGCCCCTATACGTTTTGTTGGCTCGATAAGAGTTATCAATTCACCGAAAACTTTAGATATATTTCCTCTGTTAATCTCGTCGATAATAAAAACACGGTTCGGGATTTTTACATTTTGCATAAACAGAGTTGGCTTTACCCTCCTGAGTATTTGGAGAGCATCAGACACAGAGACCGACAGCTTATAAACCGATGACAAGGTCATGGTTTTCCCAGCGTTCAGGTCAACAATATCCTCATTTATTCCCTTAACCAACCACTTCACTTTGCGTAATCGCTTGTAGTGTTGATATTCATCATGCCATTCCGGTTCGCCCGTAATCACTCCAATAGCATCTATCGTCTTGCTTGAATAGCAGGACATCACAATATCCCCGATTTGCATTCGGTTGTAAAAGGCGTTCAATACTGTACTACCGCCATTGTTACTATAATCCGTAGCATCGGATATGGTTTCACCATACTCATCCCATCCGATACGAATGTGGTTATTATCCATGCACTCTGTACGTGTAGGGTTGTCACCCGTTCCTTCAAGGGAAACCTTCCAGACAGATGGGCTCTTTCCAATCCCTAAATCCACGCTTGTGCCATCGCCGATAGGCGTTCCAGCTTTGTCGCAGAACAACTTGAAAATTCCGTCGTGAACCTCGTACTCAATATCGCGCCCTGTTTCGGCGTTTTCCTCTGCGGAGACCACA
>JAAYDK010000099.1 GCA_012729295.1 Spirochaetales bacterium
AAGCACACGCGAAATCAGGATTGTCACGGGCATCCGCTACGAAGTGCTTGCCATCACGCTGATTGCAATTCCGCTAGCGGTTTCGGCGATAATCCTGAGCTTTCGAAAACGTCGGTTATCTTCGTATGCTTGAGTTCTTACATTTCGAAATGCTTAGAATACATCGTTTGCTCTTGCAGGCGATCCAACAACGGGTCGTAACCGGTACCCGGAACCATCGAAGGTTTCATCTTTCCCGGTGACGACAGCTTTATTTCATGTTCAGTAAATTCCTCATAGAAGAAGACATCTGAAGGAATCAGATCGTTCGGATACGTGATATTATCCAAGGTTGCCATCTCGATGAGCATACTGACGCCTATCGAGCTTTCCAGCATTCCTCCGATCCAGCATCCTACATCGGCATCCTTGCACATATCGTGTATCAACAAGGAATTTCTGATTCCCCCTACTCGCGACGGCTTTATATTGATAAATCTGCATGCCTCGGTTTCCAGTGCTTCTTTCGCTGCACGGACTGAATTGCAGCTTTCGTCAAGACAGATTGGTGTTTCGATCATCGCCTGTAATAGCGCATGTTCACGTATGTCCGTATGAAAGAGCGGCTGTTCGATCATCGCAAGATCCAGCGTATCCATTTTTCTGAAAAGGTCGGCATCAGCGAGCGTAAAACCTGAATTGCAGTCGATATGGATCGTCAGCCGGGGATAGGTTTCTCGCACTGCGCGTACGACATCGTAATCCCAGCCTTTTTTCACTTTAAGCTTCACGCGAGGGTATCCTTGGTCGACGGCAATTCCGACTTTAGTAATCAATTCGTCGAGGGTGTCCTGGATACCGAAATCGGCTCCAACAGAAACATCGTCGTCAGACCCCCCGAACAATTTATGCAGTGGTTTATTACGAATTTTCGATTCAAGAATCCACCAAGCGATCTCGATTGCCGATTTGGCAAACGGATTACCTTTAAATTGGCCAAACAGCGTATCGAACATCTCTGCAGAATCGATTTCACGACCGACAGTCAACGGCGCGAACACTTCAGAGACGAGGTAGTAGACTCCGTATGCAAATTCCGGTGAATACGTCGGAAAACGTAACGGGCTGGTATCGGACCAGCCGGTATGGCCTCCACCGTGCATCGCAACGATCGTCGAAAAGATCTCGGCATCCTCTCCATAAGCCGTGCGCCACGGGTTTTTCAACGGGTGGCGCACATAATAGACATCTAACGCTTCAATCAACATAGTTTATAATAATCCTTCAGATTCGGTGCGCATCGGGAAGAACCGCGGGAATTTGAATGCTTCGGCATATTTGCAGCCGGCCTGGAATCCGCGGAACATGGTGTGTACCCTGACGAACTCGAGATGAGTCACGCCGTATTGGGCCTCAAGCCAGCCTTTCTGACTTTCATGGCAGTTAGTCATCGCAGCTTTGGCATCCCAATAATCGGATACGTCGACATACTTTTCCGGCATGAAATTCAGTCCCATGACAGTATCCTGGTATGCCACCATCGGAATTTTCGTACAGGGTTTGTGTCCGGTCTTGATATTCGGTACGGTCGTCATGACGCGTACATCCCATACCAGCTGTCCTGCCGCAATATGGTCGGGATGGTAGTCGACGTCCTTATCGGGGCAGATGACGATATCGGGATCGAACTGGCGCATCACATCGAGTATCATGCGCCGCACCGGCTCGTCGGTATAGAGAAATTCATCTCTGACACCGAGCCAGTAGAACTCGGCTCCGATGACCGCAGCCGATGCACGGGCTTCTTCTTTACGGATGCGTGCGATTTCCTCATTGCCGTAAATTTCCGAACCCACTTCACCATTTGTTATGAACACGATGGCAACCTTGTGTCCCTTTGCAGCATACTTTGCCAATGTTCCGGCACATACGAGTTCATCGTCCGGATGTGCAGCGAATGCCATTACGCGCATAGTACAACCTCCTGAATTAGTATCTGGTCTCATCCTTTGAGGCCGGTCATTGCAATTCCCTGTACGAAGTATTTGGAAAGGAACAGATAGAGAATCAGCAGCGGCAGACAGGAGACGACGCTGATTGCCAGTTGCTCCGGATACGGGGTGTAGTAGACACCGCTAAACAATGCAATCGCCTGAGGCAGCGTTCTCATATTCGGATTCGAGATAACCGTCAGCGGCCACACCAGCATGTTCCATACATACTGCGCGTGGAAGATGATAAGCGCGAGGACCGCAGTCCGTGCAATCGGAAACGATATTTTGGTGAATATGAGGTATTCGTTTGCTCCGTCGATTCTTGCCGATTCGATGAGTTCGTCAGGCATCGAGAAAAAGAACTGCCTCATCATAAACACACCGAATGCGGTAAGCGCTTGAGGAATGATCAACCCTGCGAAAGTGTTCTGCATGTTGAAGCTACGAACGAGCAAGAACAGGGGAACCAGAATGGCTTCGAACGGAATCATAATCGTGGAAAGTACGACGGCAAACAAGACGCCGTTTCCTTTGAACTTGTATTTTGCAAATCCATAGCCTGCAGTTGTCGATAGGAAGATACAGAAGGCGACGGCGAACACGACGACGATTCCGCTATTGATGAAGTAGCGGCCGAAATCGTAGTCAGCATACGTAAAGGCACTTTTGTAGCTGCCCCAGTTCCAGGCAACGGGGAAAATCTTTACCGGTACTGCCAACACGTCTTTGTTGAACTTGAACGAAGATAATACCATCAATAAAAACGGGAAGATGAATATGAACGCCAAGGCGATCAATACCACATACAAGATGAGTCTCATTATCTGCTGAGTAGTTCTGTAATTCGATTTCATGATGTTCATCTCCCTAATCAAACCCTTCCAGACTTGAAAATTTTCAGCTGGAAGAAGGAGAATACGATAAGAGTCATGAAGAACATCACGGAGATTGCTGCCGAATATCCGTATTTATTGAACCTGAACGCTTCTAAGTAGATTAAAAGCGCCATGACTTCCGTCG
>JAAYDK010000100.1 GCA_012729295.1 Spirochaetales bacterium
CTACAACCCTGGATATGAGATTCTCGCTCTCGCTGTGAGTACCCTGTAATGTTTCGCATCGCTTGCCTCCATCAATACGATGACAGAGTCTGCGATTATGCTACAGACCACGCGATTTGACGCTTACAACCTGTATTCATCTGATGCACATATGAGACAGGTTATTTCACCGTATGCTCATAAAGTCCTCACATTATTTCACGATTCGTATACGGATCCTCCATAGCGCGCACAAACTGTTGTGCGAGACTTTGGTCAATAAGACTCATGGAATATGGAGATTACCGTATGAAAAAAACACTAGCATTCGTTCTTGTCCTGATTTCAGTTTGCGCGCTCAGTGCGGCAGTAAATTTTTCCGGCGGATTCGGCTGGGGACTGACCATTCCGGTTGATGGCTCACCGATATCGACTACTGGCTATGACAACAACGCCGGTTCCGGCGGAGGTATGTCGTTAAACGTAACCGGAGATTTGTATAAGCTGACATTCAATAGTGCGTTTGCCAATTATGCCGTACAGGCCACTGGGAATTTGTATGTTGACAAAGCCCTTGCAGCGGCAGGAGTGGAACTATTTGTCTCGTTTGGCTCTATGCAGGGCAGAAGGGACAATTATCGGTAAAGGATTTCGTTATCGAGGAAGAACAGCACTCATTCTGGCAAAACGAAAAGTTTGCCAGAGGTACTACTGTTCTTTAAATTTATCGCATCGATTTCTCAGCCGCGGGTAGGTCATCCGCGGCTTTATCTCGTCTGGTTATTGAACAACTGCCCGCCATCGGGCACATCGAACACCCTGTAGTACACGATCCCTTGCCGCGTATACTCCTACGTACCGAAGCGATCACAATCCAGGCAAATGCACCGAATACGATGAACGCAGTGATGATGGTTGCCAGATGAGTACGAATGAATTCCATGGCTCTCACACCCGTATCGCTTTCAAATAATGAGCTGGCCTTCGAAATAGCATATAGAGTAAAAACACAATGAACAGGAATGCTACGGCAGTCCAGAAGCTAAAGCCATGACCTGCAAACAGTATCCCCAGCTGATAGACAATTAATGATATCACGTAGGCAAAGCCAGTCATGTAGCCGATTGTTCCCCATGTCCATTTTGCATTGTTCATCTCGCGTCTGATTGCTCCTATTGCAGCGAAACACGGGGCACAGAGCAAATTAAAGATCATGAAGCTATAAGCCGAGAGCCGATTGAAGTCAAGCAGCAGATTCGACCAGATTTCGCGTCCGTCTTCAGCAACTTCTGCAAATCCATATAGGACTCCGAATGTTCCCACGATATTTTCTTTAGCAATGAATCCGGTAAATGTTGCGACAGCTGCTTCCCAAAATCCGAAGCCGAGGGGTTTGAATATCGGTGAGATTAACGTGCCGAGATATGCAAGCAGACTGTTCGTATTATCCTCAACCATAACAAAAGCACCGTTTGTCACTCCGAAACTCTGAAGGAACCACAATACGACTGATGATGCGAGAATTACCGTTCCTGCACGCAGAATAAACCCCCAGGAGCGTTCCCATGTCGTATGCAAAATATTCTTTGCCGATGGAACATGGTAGGAGGGGAGTTCGATGACGAACGGAGCACTATCGCCTGCGAATAATTTCGTCTTTTTTAGGATAATTCCCGAGATAACGATTGCAGAAATTCCTATAAAATACGCTGAGGTGGCTACCAGTCCCGAACCTCTGAATAGCGCACCA
>JAAYDK010000432.1 GCA_012729295.1 Spirochaetales bacterium
ACGCATTGAAAAGAGTCAGGTGGATCGTAATGTCCGGGTATTCGTGCACCACATCCATGAACACGTCACCCACCGAAAGGGTCACAGCAAGCTCCTCGCGACATTCCCGGATCAATGCGTGTTCTCCTGTTTCGCCCGGTTCCACCTTTCCTCCGACGAACTCCCATAGTAGGGGGCGTGCCTTATCGGCAGGCCTTTGGCAGATCAGGAACTTGTCTCCCTCCCAGATGAACGCTGCGACAACTTCAGTCATGACTGCATTCCTTTCGACAGCCCAAAATCATATTGCAGGTAGTGGGGAAATGGCGCGTTTTCCAGAAAAAAGCCGCCCGCCGGCATGACGGTCATTCGGAACCCTCGCCTGAAACCGGGAGCCGTTCTTCCCTGAGAAAAGCGTACCTGTCGGGCAGGTCTTTCCATTCCCGAGATTCCATGAGATCCCGCGCTCCGGTAAGCATAAACCGGAAACCTCGCTTTCCAGGAACTACCAGAGGTTTGAGCGTCCTCGAAGACCCTAGTTCAAACAACCAATAGAGGGCCGAATTTGAAAGATCGATTTTTCCCGCCTGTTCCAGGGTGAATTCATTTCTTCTCACGAGCCGAATAGAGAGAACATCGTAGAGAAATTCAATGCGCCGGTCAGGTACACCCGTTGATGATACTGCAATAGCGCAATAACGGATTTCCCGAATTGCGGTCCTTGCTACCTTGTAGTTTTCCGTTGTACTCACGGGGATATGGTACCAGCCTGCTTTTCCTTGAAGAAATCTTTCAAAATACTCTTTCTCTCTCCCAGTCCTTCCAGACAACGACGCCACCAGCGTAAGATCACGGTATCGCGATAAAGAGAGGCCTGTGGGTGCAATCCTAACGGAATCTTTTAACAGGTGTTCGTCTGACTCAGGAACTCTCCGTAGAGTTTCGGATTGAACAACCTGACCGAACATCTCGCCCAAGAAAGACCGAAGCCAAAGGTTTTCTCTTCCCGGCAAAAGAGGAAATCCTCCGATACCGACTTCCTCAATGCTTTTTTTATAGGGGTTCGTAACCTTTTCCTCATCTATCCATCCGGGGTATAGCACAAAAGCTCCGAGAACCGGTCGACTTTTATCGCCTTCTCCGTCGCCGGACTTTGAAAGATAGACCAAAGCGTCCCGGTATCGATGCATCTGATTTATGGCATCGTCGGGAATGAGGTCAAAACCCTCTTCTTCACTTGAAATACGATATTTCGCGTCAAATATCCACCGGATTTTCTTCCCGTCAGGGAATTGAGCTTCCAAGAAAATATCCGGTTTTTGAACCGTAGTCCATGAAAAAATAGAATTGAAAGCCCCATTTTTTGGTCTGCTGAACACCGGCTCATGGGAAAGGCGTATCGCCAGGCCATCAGGTCGAACAAAGCTAAAAGCGGCTCCCCCACCCTCAGGCAGTTCTTTCTCAAAAAAAGACTTCCGGAGAGACGGCTGAAAAAAACTGTCCTCCTGAAACCCAAGGTCAGACAGGATATTTCGTATCTCGAGAAGACACCATATCTCATAGAGTTCCGCTACCGATTTC
>JAAYDK010000101.1 GCA_012729295.1 Spirochaetales bacterium
AGTCTATTCGGTTGAACCGCCGTATGCCGAACGGCACGTACGGTGGTGTGAGAGGTTGGGACCTAGCGGTCCCCGCCTACTCGATTTCCATGCTTTTTAGTTCTTTAGCGGTAACGCTTTGTCTGAAGGCTTCGATTCCGGCAGCTCCCTCTTCTTCGCGGACTTTAGACAATAGTATGCCCCCGGCGATAAATAATATGATGATCGACAGGATTCCCAACCGGTTGCTCCCGGTTAAGAGGGTTACTCCGCCGAGCAACAGAGGCCCGATAATGGCAGCAAACTTGCCCAGCATATTGAAAAATCCGAAAAATTCTGCAGAGTACTCGGTTGGAATCAATCGTGTAAAATAGCTTCGGCTCAGTGCCTGGATTCCTCCTTGAAAAAGCCCGACCATACAGGCAAGCACGTAAAAATGCCAGACCTGACTCATGAAAAACCCTAAAACAGCGATGAACGAATAAGCACCAATTGCTACCAGCAAAGCTTTGCGCACACCGATCTTCTTTCCAAACCAGTTATATGCCAATGCCGAAGGAAATGCTACGAACTGTGTAATCAATAATGCGACGATCAGCGAAGAGGATGGAAATCCGATTGCGCTACCATAATCTACGGCCATTCTGATAATGGTATCGACACCGTCGATATAAAACCAATAGGCCAGCAGGAATAAACCAACTGTCTTTAGACTCTTTATTGCCCTGAAGGTGACGGCAAATTGTTTTAAACCGGCTTTAATTGCCTGATTTGGTTTTAGCAGTTGTTCTGATTTCGGCTCTTTTACGAAAACGAGAATAGGGACGGTGAACACTGCCCACCAGACGGCAACGGTCACAAATGCTGCACGAACAGCCTGCACGTCGCTTGCAAAGCCGAATTTTTCAGGGAATAGGTACATCATGACGTTGATGAGGAAGAGCAGACCTCCTCCGATATAGCCCAGGCCGTAGCCAAGCGAAGAGACGAAGTCGACCTTTTTTTCAGAAGCAACCGCGGGAAGCAGCGCATCGTAGAAAATGAGCGAACCGGAAAATCCTACCGTGGCTAAAATGTAGAATAGTACGGCAAATTGCCAGTTTCCCGCTTGGACGAACCATAATGCTCCGGTCATCACGCATCCGAGGAACGAGAAAAAGATGAGAAAACGCATCTTGTAGCTACCCTTGTCTGCAATTGCCCCGAGTACCGGGGCGAGAATGGCGACGATGATTGCTTCAAGCGAATTAGCGAGTCCGAGATAGAACGTACTTTGTTGGACGCTGGAAGATGTCGACCAGTACGAACTAAAAAAAATCGGGAAAAATCCCGCCATTACCGTAGTGGCAAACGCGCTGTTTGCCCAATCATACACAGACCACGCAATAATCGATCGACGGGAATCCTGCATAATTTCCTCCAGAAGTCCAGTTGGGAATTGCATCGATTCCCTGCCCGGTTTGCATATTGTACTCCATCAAAAAGCAGTTGTCAGCATTTCTCTTGAATAAGGGTACGCCTATGGGTACAATATTGAAACGTATGATGAGGAGCTGCAAATGATTGTATGTAAATTCGGAGGGACTTCGCTTGCAAGTGCTGCGCAAATTATGAAGGTTGCCGCGATTCTCAAAAGTGACGATCGTCGCAGGGCTGTGATTGTATCGGCTCCCGGGAAAAGAACTAAGAGTGATACGAAAGTAACGGATATGCTTTACGCATGTCATACATTGGCTGCGCGGGCTTTACCCTTCAGTCAGCAGTTCTCCCAGATAGTCGAACGTTATATGAGTATCGCTGACGAATTGAATGTACCGCGTTCTCTATTGGAAAACGCTTTTCATGAAATCGAGCAGCGTCTTTTTGAAGGAGCCGGTTCGGACTATACAGCGTCCAGAGGAGAATACCTGAGCGCACTCGTGGTGGCAGCTTATCTCGGATGGCAATTCCTCGACACAGCCGATTTGGTTGTAATCAACGAAGACGGAACCGTCGCAGACGAAACCTATGACCGTATTGCTTCAGTAACCGCCGCGAATGCTCACTATGTCTTTCCTGGATTTTACGGATCAACACCGGACGGAACGATTAAAACATTTTCCAGGGGTGGAAGCGATATTACCGGTTCCATCGTAGCCCGATCGATGAAAGCCGAATTGTATGAGAACTGGACTGATGTGTCAGGGGTTTTTATGGCCGATCCGCGGATTCTCAACGAAGCCAAAATCATCGATACCATGACATATCGGGAAGTGCGGGAACTTGCGTCCGTTGGATTTAATGTCTTTCACGAGGAGGCGATCGCTCCAGTTCGCGAAGTCGGCATTCCCATCAGGGTTAAAAACACGAACGCACCCAACGATCCGGGAACCGCAATCGTTTCGTCAAGAGATTCGCAATCGGTCGCTCTTGCAGGCGTAACGATTAAAACTGGCTACTGTCGTTTACTTGTAGAGAAACTGATGCTGACCAAGCACTCATATTTGCGTAGACAAGTCGAAGAGTCATTAGAGAAGATGGGTCTGCATCCCGAATTTTGTACATACGGCATCGATTCGATGATTTGGTGGTTCTCATCCTCCCAGATTGCCGACGGTCTTCTCAACACTATTATACCGTTGTTGAAACAGCAATTTTCATTTGAACAGGTTATATGCGAGACAGGATTCGCCATGGCTGCAGTAGTAGGAGAGGGTCTGCCTCAAAAACAGGATGCTCTTGCGTCTATTTGGTCAGCTCTCCGCCAGCATGCGATCCAATGTGAATATATCGCGTATGGAACATCACGAACGACATTATTAATTACGGTACAGGAATCACAAGCAATCAATACCGTCAAGACTCTATACGAAGCATTATTCAAATAGCAGCGTGTAGGCAAAGAAACAGGGGCTGTTCGACAGCCCCCGTATCTTGATAATTCAATAATTAACGAATTGCAAGCTCGGTTTCGTAGTCGAAGAACTTAACTCGATCCATATCGGGAATCAAAGAAATCTTGTCCTCGACGGTGAGTCTGATGGTCGGCTCAACTTTTCCGACAGCCTGGTGTTTACCGGCAACGACATAGATATGGGTTTCCGACCCTAGCGGCTCGATGACGCTGATTTCGCCGTTGATCGTTGCGTCGGCAATCGGTGTCGCTGAATACTTTACGTCTTCAGGACGTACACCGAACGTTACTTTCTTACCAACATACTGAGCAAGTAACTTGCATTGTGTCTCTGTCAGCTTCAGTCTGAAGGTTCCCTCATCGACGAAAAGCTGCTTGCCTTCGGCAACAACATCCATGGTCATGAAGTTCATCGGAGGAGATCCGATAAAACCGGCTACGAATTTATTATTCGGTTCGTTGTACAGCTCGAGCGGTCCACCGATCTGCTGGATAATACCCAATTTCATGACGACAATCTTGTCAGCCATGGTCAGGGCTTCTACCTGATCGTGGGTAACATAAATCATGGTTGCTTTAAGTCTGTTGTGAAGTGACGAGATTTCTGCTCTCATCTGAACACGCAGTTTCGCATCAAGGTTGGAAAGCGGTTCGTCAAACAAGAATACTTTTGGTTTGCGAACGATTGCCCGTCCAACGGCTACGCGCTGACGTTGTCCACCGGAGAGTGCTTTCGGTTTGCGGTCAAGCAGTTGTTCGATGTCAAGAATCTTTGCAGCTTCCCGTACGCGCTGGTCGATTTCATCTTTCGGGAATTTGCGAATTTTCAAACCGAATGCCATGTTGTCGTACACGCTCATGTGAGGATACAAAGCATAGTTTTGGAAAACCATCGCAATGTCACGGTCTTTTGGAGGAACATCATTCACCATTTTTCCGTCGATATAGAGTTCGCCCGAGGTGATGTCTTCCAATCCCGCTACCATTCGCAACGTAGTCGATTTCCCGCAGCCCGAAGGTCCGACGAGAACCACGAATTCCCTGTCTTGAATGTCGATGTTGACATTGTCGACTGCTTTCACATTCCCATCGAATACCTTAGAAATGTTTTTTAGTTCTACAGTGGCCATAAAACCCCCTAAATTATCTTATTGCCCTCAAGTGTAACCCCAGGATAGCGTATTGTCAATGAAAACCCTTGTATCAATAACGGTTACAAGGTTAGTCATATTAATTTAAAGGTAATATAAGTACATGCTATAAAAGAAATAAAACCTCAACCTAAACCAGTTTAATGTAAAAATCATCGTTTTGAATGAACCATGTTAATAATTTCACGAATCGTCTGCATCTGTTTTTTCACTCTTGAAACAAGCGTATGATTTGGGTATCATTGCTTCATCTACGCGTCTGTCGTATAACGGCTATTACCCGAGCTTCCCAAGCTCGTGACGAGGGTTCGACTCCCTTCAGACGCTTAAAGATGGCGTTGATACGATTGGCCGCCGTCTTTTCCTTTTTTTAACTCCCTATAAGAAAAGAATTAGAGAAAGCAACTTATGTGACGAGTAATCATTTAGGTGACTTTACGCAGTTTTCTTGAAAAAGATATCAGGGTAGAAAGGCTCACTTATACGAAACACACGAATCGTAATAACACAAAACTCAAAAGGGAAACGTGTAATTCTTACGATGCATAAAGTTATAAGGAGGCTTTATCAGAAACCATGCTGGTTTCCGGATGATGAATCTATGTACAACATCATATATCACAATTAAGAGGATTAGAAATAAAACTGAGAATGGCTTTATGAAACTGGTAAATATTCCAGTTTGGTAAAGTCATAGATCTGGACTTGAAGGATTCAGAAGAAAATCAAAGTACCATTGCATGGCCGGCTTCGACGTTTTTATCATATCACATGACAAGAGAAAAAGTTATTAGAATACTATCGCGCTCAAAGGCAGGATAATAAAAATTGAATTGGAGCTTTCTTGGAGGACATATCGTGAACCGAGCATTGTTTCTGCAAAGATTGAAATCCAGTCTGAACGGATTATTGAAAGAAGATGAAATTGCTGATGCCTTGAAATTCTGAAGGACTCTTTAATGAGACCAGAGAGACAGGAGCAGCTGAGCATATTGGGGATTTAGGTCCTCCGGAACTGGTAGCACATCACATCCTGAAGCAGTCTGATAAACCGCTACTTGAAAAGAAAGAGAAAGGTTCTTTCATGAAAGGCTTCAAGGAGTTTCAAAGTCATGATGAAGATAAATTCCACTAGATTCAAAACACTAGGATGATGGAAATAGTAAAAACATGTATCAAAACTCATCAATACAGCACCACGTTGGATGTTTCGATAATATCGTCAATGCATATGTTTAGCACAATGGGGACAGAGTCCTTCAATGTAGACCTGAGTCGTCGTCACCTCGTAACCCGCGGGAAGATTGAGTTGGGGGACTTTCGGTTGCTCGATATCGTAGATTAGATTGCACGTATTGCATTTAAAATGAATATGGTCGTGAGTCATTGCATCATAGCGTGCTTCGCGCCCTTCGATCACGATTTTTCGCACTGCATGATGCTCGCATAGGTGATCTAGAACGTTGTATACGGTAGTTTTCGATAACGTGGGAATCGACTGCTTCAGTTCGCTATATATTTCTTCAACCGACGGATGATTGTTCACGTGCATGAGATGTCCGTACACAGCCACACGATGTGATAACGGTCTAATACCTAAAGATTTTAATCGGGACGCAGCCTCCTTAAGCACTTTGTCATTCTTGCTATACGCCATTGTACCTCCGCAGCTTTTCTACATCGAACAACAAATAAAATAAGGTAATTTAGTAGTGATGTCAACAATGTAATCCTTATAATAAAGAACAATGATTATATCTTACCCTGTAATGAAAACAGACTGACGACATCCATAAAAGTCTGATATGATGAGACATCATGGACAAAGAGATACAGGTGCAGGATAAAGAGGCTTACTCGTATCGCGATCTCAAAGACCAGAAACAATATCTAAAACTGATAGGGGCCAACGTCGTCAATCGTCTCGGCGACTCGCTCGATGCAATTGCTTTTTCCTGGATTATCTACGAGATTACGTCCAGTGCTTCTTTGATGGCACTGATTATCGCCATCAATTATATTCCAACCATCATCCTGCAACCGATTGCCGGCGTAATTGTCGACTCGATTCCAAAGAAACGAGTCATGGTGCTAACCGATATCGGCCGCGGCGTCATCGTTGCGCTTGTCGCCCTGCTGTATATGAACGATTCGGTTACCCCGCTGATACTTGCACTCTGTACGTTTTTAAACTCTACGCTCGAGGCATTTCGTATCCCGGCGGGTCTTGCAATCGTTCCCAAGCTGCTCGATAGAGATAAATATACGGTTGGGAGTGCATTAAACTCTACATTGAGCCGGATTTGCGAAATCATCGGGCTTGCTTCGGCTGGGGCGGTAATCGCTCTCATCGGTAGTCATGGGGCGCTCTTGATTGACGCGGGAACATTTTTTATATCTTCGATCATCATCACCACCATCCATGCCGACGAGCAGCCGAAACAAAAGACTGCCGGAGCATTTTCAATATTCCATCAATTTGCCGACGGTCTTCGATTCGTTAAGGCGAACCCGTTATTGGTGGCCATGCTGCTTCTGGGTATGTTTATGAATTTCGGTATGGTTCCGATGAGCGCCTTGGGAACTGCCTATATCGTCGACGATTTGAAAGGTGGACCTGGGGTATTGTCCGCTTTTCAAGTTGCTCTGGTTTCCGGGATGGCGTTGGGTTCGTTTGTAACGCCAAAATTAAGAACGATATCAAAGAAACGTCTTTTCATTTTCTGCGGTTTTGCTTCTTCGGTCTTGATGTCGCAATTTATCTTGCTGCCGCTCATCAATACCATGATTCTCAGGATCATAGCGTTCGTAGGAGTAATGGGAATTACCGGAATTTTTGTGGGAATACAGAACGTAGTATTTAGTGCGGCGTTTATGAGGCATGTAGATCAGAGCGTACTCGGCAGAGTAGGCGGCATTACAAACGCAACACTTAGCGCAGCGATGCCGCTTGGCGCACTGCTGTGTTCTGCAGCAGCAGCTACCATGGCGGTACCGACAGTATTTCTCGTAGCTGGGATATTTTTAGTGTTTCTCTATATCATCATGGGATCGGTAAAGTCTCTAGACGCACTATGATTTTGTACAGTATCTTGCCCTATATGCTCAGACGACGTATCCTGTACATCAGAAAAATCTTGTACCTTCTAATTCCATTGGCTTTAGTTCTTATCAACCCGGCTTTTGCCGATGAGTTGCGGTCGAACGATGGAGTAGATGAGACCGTACCGGCAGTACGCTACTGGAAACCGGTAGCTCTTGACGGGATTCCCATACGGACGATAGATCCATCGATTCGCGCAAGCACCATACCCGAACGAAATAATCCAAAACTGTTGGTAGTGATGTACCATAACCTGGTGTACGGCAGAACCGGCAATAGCTATAACCGCGATATCTATAATTTCGAGCACGATATTGAATTTTTACTGAGAAATTTTGCCATCATTGATTTTAAAGAACTCGATTCTCTTGTTTCAGGTGAAAAAAACACAACGACCGACGTTGCAATCATCACATTCGACGACGGTGATTTGTCGATGTACGCTATCGCTTATCCACTATTGAAGGAACTGGACATAAAGGCAACTTTTTTCATAGTACCCGATTATGTTGGTGAAATCGGATACATGAGCTGGGATCAGATTCGAGAGATGGCGTCGTATCGTAATGCTCTCGGACAAAAGCTATTCTCATTTGGCTCGCATACCCTGTCGCATCAACCGTTGGGAGAGCTTGTGTTCGAAGATGTTACCAGAGAACTAGCTGTTTCAAAATACCTCATCGAGCAAGAGCTAAGTGAAGAAGTAGACGTACTAGCGCTTCCGTTCGGTAGCGGAGCACAAAACGAACATGTGCTGAACGCAGCCGTATCGGCAGGATATCGAATGATAAGAACATCTGTTCCTCTTGCGATTCCTCTTGCTTCACTAGACATGCTACATATTCCGGCATTCAATGTCGAGAACTACAGTTCGGATATGTTTGTGACGAACGCGATGCGTCTGATCGGAAGATGACGGCCTATCTTATAATAAACGCAACCAAACAACCGATACAAAGGCTTGCGCCAGATGCCAAGAATAATTGCGAAACATCGTTCATCGAAGGCCCTTTCGTCTCCAGAGAAAAGCCTCTGCGGAGCATGGCCTGGAATCTTTTTACTGAAAAAACAGCAGCTATCACGAGAAGAGGCCCCGTATGCCATGGAAGGATGTTTAGAAAAATAAGAAGGAAAGCCCATGCATAGGATGCCGCCAGCTCGCCCATCAGTAGGAATTTGGCTTTATCAGCTCCGAGAAGAATTACCATGGTTTTCCTGCCGGCAATTTCGTCGGCAATTCTGTCGCACGTATTGTTTACGCTCAAAATTTTTGCAATCAGGAGAGTAAGCGGAATAGAAGCTGCGACTGCACCAATATTGACTGTCTTAGTCAGGACGAAATAAGAGAGGGTAAATAATACCGTACCGAGAAAACCGCCTGCAAACACTTCGCCAAACGGTGTCCGCGATATGGGGAAAGGCCCCCCGGTGTAGGTATAACCGACTACCATGCAGGCTCCGCCGGCTACGATAAGCCACCACGAAGTTCTAGATGCAAGTACCAAACCCAGAATGCCTGCAAGGGCAAACAGCGTAAGCGAAATGGCAAGGGCCGTATTCGGAGATACGTTTTCGTGTACCAGTACTTTATCCCGTTCCAAATTATATGTTTGGTTGTCGGTTCCCGAGATATAATCGTAGTAGCTGTTGAATCCGGTAGTGCCCATGTCGACGAACAGAACTGCGAGTCCCATCATGATAAATGTGGTCCAAGACCAAAGACCCGTATCATACAGCGCATAAACACTCCCGCATAAAAAGGTAGTCATGCTGATGATTTTTGTTCGTATTTCTACAATCCGGTAAAATTGAGTTCTCGTCATGCGTTCATGATAATACAATCGCAGCTGATTGATAAGATGGTATATCTAGCAGCACCAATATGTACATATTCTGTTCTTAGTAGCAGTAGAATCATCTTCTTACAAAGAAAGGATCTCTTCAAAATGGGGTATTTCCCACATCCGTTTCACGAGATTCTCCAAATACTGATGCCATTCTATGCAGTTCATGGTACATTGTATTATGAATTTGGAACGTGAACTTATTCGTTTCCACATCATATACCCGGAGGGTTTTCGATGAAGAATTACCATGACTATATTCCGTTGATAGGAGCCAAAGTAGACCCGGTTCAATTTGGCGTGTATCCGTATTCGATTCATTCAGTTGACGGCGGGACTGTATATATGGCAC
>JAAYDK010000102.1 GCA_012729295.1 Spirochaetales bacterium
GATTATATCATCAGATGAACAAATTTACCGTGCTTAAAGCTGCTGCTTCCATATAGGTGGCGACACCTCCGATTTCTATGCCGTCGAGCAATTCTTCAGCTTTGATGCCCATGATGTCCATCGACATCTGGCATGCTACGAATCGAACCCCGGCTGCTTTAGCCTGGGCAAACATTTCGTTGAGTTGGTCGACTCGCTTCGAACGCATCCGAGATTTCATCATGAGCGGCCCCATGCCGACCATATTCATTTTCGATAGAGCGAGCTTTTCCATCCCTTTGGGCAGCATCATGCCAAACATCTTCCCCATGAAATCTTTGGATATCTTTCCGGGATTTCTCTTTCTGAGAATTGACAACCCCCAGAATGTAAAGAACATCGTAACTTGCTGACCTGTTGCAGCGGCTCCGTTGGCCAGTACGAACGATGCGAGAGCCTTGTCCATATCGTTAGAGAACACGATGAGTGTGGCAGAAGGATTTTGTTTGGGCTGTACGTGTTGTTCACTCGGGGTTGTCGATATGGCAGTCGTCTTTTCGATGATAGCTTCGATTCCTCCCGAATCGTTCGTTAAGGAAATCAGCCGGTTACCGGTGAGATTACACCATGAGCGAACATCTTTGGCAAATCCCGGATCTGTGGCACTGACTAAAACGCGTTCTCCTGCCGTCATTCCATCGACTTCCTTTTTTAGCTGGATGATCGGTCCGGGGCACTGCAATCCGCATGCATCCAGTTTGCGACTGTAATCATATGCAGCCGATTCGGTCGACTCTTTCTCCTCTTGCATATATTCCCCCTGAAGCTGTTTCATTTCTTCTTTTACAACCTCCCAGGTTTTATAACCTCCGGTTAGGTTTACTACTTCGCGAAATCCATTCTGGAGCAGTAGACGCTGAGCCACATAGCCCCTGAGACCGACAGAACAATAGACTACGACAGGTCTGTCGGTAGGAATTTCCGATAATCTGGAGCGCAGTTGCGTGTGGGGTATGTTGAGCGAGCCTTCGATAGCTCCTAATTCGTGTTCGTCTTCCGTTCGAACATCAAGTAGAACCGCATTGCCCTCCTTTAATTGCGAAATTTGCTTCCAAGTAATCGTTTTGCCACTTCCGTCTATGTGATTGCGTGCGATAAAACCCAGCATGTTCACGGGATCCTTGGCACTGGAAAACGGGGGTGCATACGCTTGTTCGAAATCTGCTAAATCGTCAATAGTTCCGTCCTTCGAGATATAGGCGGCGATTACGTCGATTCGTTTGTCTACACCGGCATAACCGACCACCTGTCCTCCATACAATTTTCCGTCAACAGGACTAAAGAGGATTTTTGCCGTGAGATTTCGAGATCCTGGGTAATAACCGGCATGGTTGCCCGCATGGGTGACGACTTCAACATACTCGATACCGGCATGCGTTAATTGCTTTCCTGTTAACCCGGTTGATGCAGCGGCCATATCGAAAACCTTTGCGATACTCGTGGCAATCGTCCCGCGATATGGGCGGCACGTACCTTTTACGATTGTATCTGCGCAAAGGCGAGCCTGTTTGTTTGCCGGTCCGGCGAGCGGAACGCTTACAGGCAAACCTGAAATAGGACTGGGATATTCGATTGCGTCTCCCACAGCCTTGATACTCGGATCGCTGGTGGTAAAATACTGATCCACCTTTATCGCTCCGTTTCTACCTAGTTCGAGATTCGCTTTTTGTGCAATTGCCGTATCGGGTCTTACTCCGATCGATAAGATTACCAAATCGGTATTCAATTCGGTTCCCGACATTAACTTTACATTGAGCCCTTTATCGGTTCGCGAAAAGGATTTTACTCCGTCTTTAAAGATTAATCGAACTCCCTTATCCCTCAAGTGTTGCTGAATGATCGCGGCCATATCGTAGTCGATAACATTCATAACCTGGTCGAGGGCTTCGACCACGGTTA
>JAAYDK010000103.1 GCA_012729295.1 Spirochaetales bacterium
ATCCCGCTATTGCAGCTGCTTTGTCGTAAGCCAGCACGTCCTTGTCAGTTTGCTTGTGAGGTGCGAAATTCGGATCATCTCCGAATGCCAGCAGTGCGTACAACGGCATGCCGGTGTAGGTTTCTACCGTTCCTGCTTTTTTGTTGAAATATTCAACAACCGTTTTGTGTGCAGTACAGTTTATTCCGGACTGGATCGTAGCACGATCGAGATTCGATTCCATCTTCCCCTTAACAAGCAGCGAGAAGTCCTTAAACACTTCCTGTGAGATTTCGATGCGTTTGACCATTTTCGGAGAACTGTGTCCGTCGATATTCGGAACCGGATCGGTTGGGTTTTCGGCTATGCGCAAGCCTCTGAACGGACCCGGGTCTTCGCTCATATAATCGCCGTCCATCTCGAAGGCCAGCACCCATACTCCGTTATCTGTTGTGGAAATTTCGGAAAATGCATACGACATCGAATACCCGTCGGTAGCCTTAAGCGTAACCGAGCTTTCCTCATCAAGTGCGATGAAGGAACGTAGGAAATCAGCGAGTCTGATTCCGCCATACGTATTTTCATAATACGTCCCGGCGGAGGTGGTAAACCCACCTTTCCCCACAGCATAATACGGGGTTTTGGCTAATTCTTGGCGGGTGAAGCTGTTTAGTTCGCCATTGATCATTACTTCGAGCGTAACGGCATCTTCGACAGCCGCTTCACTTGCTAAAGCGCATTCGATCGACACCAGTTCCTTTACCAGATATTTTGAAGATACGTCGATACCCGCAATACCGGGTAGCACTTGCTCTCCGTCTTGCTCGTCGTAGAAATATAGAGCAGCCGAATCTAATTCGGCAGTCGAAAATGTCGCGGAATATCCGTCAGCTGCAGTCAGTGTTACATCGTATCCACTGTTGTAGAGCTCTTGATCAAATGTAAACGGCTCCTGCCAATCCTGTCCATCGACTCTGGCAATCAAATCTTTCAGAGGGACTCCCGTATAGGTAGAACTCACGCCTTTGCGTTCAACGGTCAGTTCTTGTAAGGTTCCGTTTTTCTCTGCCTGGCTTTTGATTTGCGCGTATGTCTTTGTGCTGATCGTATCGTTTCTCAATCCGGTCAGTTTTACTTCCCACCACAAATCGTCACTGGTGGCGCTAGAAACGGCATCAACACGTTCGGCTTCCTGTGAAGGCGGTGCAATAGCCTCACCAGAGGTTGCGCAGCCACTTAAAAAAGCCACCGCTGTCAGTATCAGCAGCATTGTCAACAGTCTCAACATCTGTTTTTTCATCATGTGTCTCTCCTTCATGTGTTGCATATACACTTTTATATTCGTCCGGTAGTTGGTCCATCACATCCTGTACTTGGGCATCAATGAGGCGCTGAGCTTCTTTTAGCCCATCTGAAACAGTAAATTTGCGGTCGATAATCAAACGTATCATACCCCATAATACGTTTTTGTAGATTCCGTATGCAGGGTCGGGCGGCAGGCATTGCCCGCCTGCCGCGCTAAGTTTTACTGCTTTTCTAATCGGCGAATCAAATTGGTCAATCTGCATCGCCAGCTCTAATGCAGGCAGTTTATTCACTGTTGTCGTAAAGCGTTGTTGAACTCCTATACCCGTAAGATATTGGATAAGACGTCGCGCAAGAATCGGGTTTTTGCTGCGTTTGGTGATGGCAAACCCTTTGTAATCCAGAATCGGTGCTATCTTTGCTCCGGTTTTCTGATTGACGGGAAACGGAACGATAAAGAACGATAAACCGAGACGCTCCAGTTCGCCAATCATGTATGAAGCGGAAAGCATCATCGCAGTTTTTCCAGTGATGAAATTTGAAAGCATCGCATCGCGTTCGTTGGCTGACAGAAGCGAACGGTCCAGCAATGATATTAGGTATTCCATAGCTTCTACAGTCGGTTTGTCAGCAACATCGACCGTACCGTCTGATTCGATGAGGTGCGTCTTACCAAAACCGTATTGAAACGGAAGCAGCCAGTAGGCAGAATACAAGTTCCAGGACATCGGAACTATGGGGACGCTATGTGCCGCAGCATATGTTTTGATAGCTGCAGCGGTTTGCTCCAGATCGTCTAGCGTCCTGATGTCGTTAGCATTCAATCCTATTCGTGAAAAGACTTCTCCGTTACAGATAATTGCCTGAGAATCGAAGTAAAACGGAATCGCCCACTGTCTGCGATATAAGATGAACGAATCGATACCGGCTGTGCTAAAACCATCAAGTTTCAGGTAGTCCAATGCCTGAATCGTGTTAGCCTGAACAAGTTCATCGATATAATCGGATTGAACCATCACAACGTCGGGCAGGGCGCCTCCGCCTCGTTGTGTTTGTATCAATTTCGATGAAATTTTGGGGACTTCAAGGCTTTTTACCGTAATATCATGCATGTCTGCAAAACGTTGGATTTCGCCTTTCAGTTGCTCGACGCCTTCCCAACTGAGCCAGATTTCAACAATGCGATCGGTACTTTGTTCTCCTGCGATGTCGATGACGATCGTATCGTCAAGCAAATCGACCGTACCTGTTTTGTCTTGGTATCCGATTACGATTGCCAGATTTCCCAGTTCTTCGGCAAGCAGAGGATTGTCGATTGCACTGCCGCGTCCGTTTATCAGCACGGTCAACTTCCAGGCATCAACCAGAATTGGAAATAATTCGTCGAGCGTGATGCCGAATAGGTGGCTGTCGCTTTGATCGATAGGGTTGATAACTTGTAACGGATGCTCATCGATGAGGGGATAGCTATAGGGTAGCAGTTCTTCAAATGAATAAAGCTCATGTGCCGTACCGTTAACCGATAACGAAACCTCTCCGGAAGATCCGAATAACGGAGATGCAAGGCACACAAAAACA
>JAAYDK010000104.1 GCA_012729295.1 Spirochaetales bacterium
AAGAAATCGCTGCTATCATCGAGCTTTGTTCGCAACGCGACCGCATTGGCGTATGCGTCGACACCTGCCACATTTTTGCTGCAGGTTACGACATCGCTACCGCAGAGAAATTCATCAGCGTGATGGATGAATTTGATCGAATCATCGGATTTAAGACCCTGATGGGCATGCATCTCAACGATGTCAAGAGTGCGTATGGAAGCAAGGTTGATAGACATGCACCATTAGGAGAAGGAACGTTGGGTTTAGAACCGTTTAAGGTAATCATGAACGATTCGCGGTTTGAGAATATCCCGTTGATTCTGGAAACTACCGACCCGGAACGTTGGAACGAAGAAATTGCACTGCTTCGTTCATATACGTCTCGTACGTGATAAGGATGTGAATATGATGCAGCATCGTTTTTTTCCTTCTGAGCAGAAACCGCTGTTGTTTGCACATCGCGGATATTCTAGCATCGCTGCCGAGAACACTCTTAGCGCGTTCATGCTGGCAGTGGAGCAAGGAATCCCGGGTGTCGAACTTGATGTCCACCTATGCAAAACCGGCGAATTGGTCGTCATTCATGACCACAGTCTAAAACGTGTGGCGAATGTCGATGCTGAAGTCGAGCAATCGACCTTTACTTATTTACGATCGCTCGATGTAGGCAGTCATAAGGATCCTTCTTATACAGGCGAAAAAATCCCTCTGTTAAGTGAACTGTTTGAACAATGCGGTTCAAAGTTGTATTACGATATCGAATTAAAAGCCCGTGGAAAAACCGACACCGGATTGGCTAAAAAAACTTGGGAAACGATATATGAATATCGTATGCAGGACCGCTGCATGGTCTCTTCATTCAATCCGCTGGCAATTCGTTATTTTAACGACGTCTCCAACAAGAGCATCCCAACGGCGGTGATTTATAGCGATACCAATGACCTACCGAAGATTTTACGGCATGGATGGGGTCGTCATATTGCCAGGGCGACAATCTTGAAACCAGATCGCAAGCTTATCGATGAGCACATGATTAATTCAATGAAAAACAGGCGCGGCTACCCTATCATTGTGTGGACGGTCGATGATCTGTCCGAAGGAATTCGGTTATTAGATTTGGGTGTCGACGGGATAATCAGCAATAATCCGAAACTATTTGTAAAGGAACTTCAGACTCGGCATTACCGGTAGAGTTCGCGAGTCAGTATTCCGGCTCCTATCTTGCCGAACGTTGCAAACGCCTCGCGTTCTGCTACTTCACCCTCCGCATCTATGCCGACAGCCGAAAACTGTTCGGTACTATAGATTTGGGTACCGGTATCTAATCGAATAATCGAAATCTCGCCCGTTACCGTAACAGTTGTATGGGCTGTTGCCGTAGACGTATGCATGACACCGACTTTCCCCATCACCAAATAAGAATGATTTGGAAATGCAATCCTTACGGAATCAATGAATTCCTCGTCTTCTTCTACTGCATAATCCAATGCAGAATCCATCTTAAGACCTTGCTCTCGATAACGCTTTACAAACTCTTGATGAGCATCATCGGTATTCTGCAGCTGACCTTGCAATGAATACTCCATGATTGCAGTGACAATGTTTTCCAAGGCCTTCTGAGAAACACGACGATACGGAAATGATAAAACCTTCTGCTCGAGCAATGCTGATAATTCTCCGGCAGTATCTGCATCGAGTACAGCCAATCGGTCAAAGACTTTTCCTAGTTTGAACCTAACTACGATGTTTCCTTCTGATACGATACCTGGATTTTGAGGGATAAAGGCAGCCTGTCCTGCAGAATCGGAGAAAAACACTTCATGATCTTCATAAGGATTCCCAAGACCGTCGAGAGAATCAAAAGAAGCTTCCAAAACTGCGCCGACTACTCTAGGCGACAGTCTGGCAGATCCCCGTCGAACAGCAATCGAAAAAGAAGGAATCGTCTGATCCGAACGAAGCAGTGATAGAGATAGGCGACTAAAGATTTTTCTAACCTGTTCGATGAGCGTTCTGTACTGCACGATCCCTTTTTCCAGTTCCATCTGATATGCAATACATGCCGCTTCCAAATAGAATTCGGCTGCCAATAGGTCACGGTTTTCTCTAAACGCTGCAGCAGCTTGTTTCGAATATGTATCGATGAATGCCAGCTGCTCTTGCAATAACAACAATGTCGCAGTTCTGGCCTCTTCGAGCAGAGGCTTACTCCCAACAGCTAACAGATAGAAAGCCGTATTGCTGCCTTCGCGGCTAGTGAACTCTTGTGTGATTCTCAACTGATAGGCTTCAATCCGAGCATTGGCAACCAGCTCGCGATTCGCCTGAGAACTGATGTCCTCGCCTAAGTACGATGATAGTTGATCTAAAATGGATGCATAGGCTAATTGCCGAGCGCGCGCTTCAGTCTGACCGATACCTTTGCCTACAAATGCCAGCTGCTCTCTACCGACTTGTGGCTCGTATACCCAGATGGGCAAGCCCTCCAAATTGGAGCGAACGAGCGTACTTAATGAGGAACACCCGGTTGTCGCTAGAGCTATCGCGAGCAATAGTATGAGTTGCAGATGGTGCGCATGTTTTTTTTTCACCACTTCCATCCTACCATCGATTGCAGAGACCATCTATCGATTCCGCTCAAATAATCACGTACCTGTGATGAGTCAACCGATGCCCATACCTTATAACCTACCCCTGCAGAAAAAAACAAATTCTCGGAAACCCTGTATTCTACCGTACCAATTGTATCCACCCCATACAGCAGCAATACATCTGAATTTTCAATGTTCAAGCCGCATCCTGCCAGAACCACAAACCGTAATGCCGTATCGTCATACCAAGATCGGGTCGTCCCCCCGATAAACGACAAAGGCAATACAGCTCCGATTCCGAACTGCAAGCTTGCGTCTACAGAAGACAAACCTGAAAATATTGCGTATGGAATCGAAAACGATAAACGTGTTTCAAAAGAAAACGGGTAACGTCTCAAGGACCTGCTTGCCCCTGCAAAACCACCAAAGCGTATCGTGGATACGGAGATACCCCCCGAAAACTCCCATGGAGAAATCTTAAGGGAAACCGGCATGCCGACTAATAGCGGCTGCTTCGACCATAGCTGATGAAATTCGATTACGTCTTTCTCTGGCAATTCGCGAACAGCCGCGACAGCAAGGATGGCCAGTACTTTTTTTTCCGTATCAACTACAGCAACACGAGAAGGCATATTGTCAACTGCATCTTTCTCTACCAATGCAGAAAAGCTTCCTTTATGAACATAATCGATTGTTATGTGAGCATCGGTAGCGTAAGGAATATCGTATTGCAATTGGTCGATCAGCGCATCGATGATGTGCCGCTTTGGTAATTTGTCGGTAATTTTTTCTATAACGATCTGGTGTGAACTGATACTGTCATCACGTTGTATCTCAATATCGATTATCGAATGGCTATCTTGAAACTGAATTAGATTTCCTGCGGATATGCTTGATGCGGATGCATAGGTGTTCCATCCCAATAAAATCGTGAAACCTTGTTCAATTGCGTCTTTTATCATCTCGGCTTGAGGATGATTTTCGATTGTGTCGTCAAAGCTTAATGAAAAATTAGTCGCACCACCGAGAGAAATCGGAATCGTGAGCAACACAAGCATCACAACAAGAAGCCTAGAGTTTGCCATTAGCCGGAAAGCCCTCCCCAATACACGATGATTTGCTGTACCAAGTTGGCAGCAGAAACCATCGTCGGCAGGGCGGCCCATTCGAAACGGCTATGGTAGTTATGACCGCCGGTAAAAATATTCGGAGCAGGGATTCCCAATTCAGCCAGCCTTGCGCCGTCAGTACCGCCCCTAATCACCTTCTCATGTAAGACGATTCCTAACGTACGGGCACTTTCCCGTACAGCTTCCAATACTTGCGGATTCTTTTTTATGGTATCGTACATATTGTAATATACAAATTTGTTCTCGATCGTTACAGATCCTCCTGGAAACAATGCTTCTATAGTTTTCCCGAGCTGGACGAGTACGTTGATGCGTCTTTTCAACTGGTCGAGATCAAAATCCCTCAGATAAAGGGTTAACTCGGTTTTCTCTGCGGTTCCTTGTATTTCATGAGCACAATAGTACCCATAACGACCGTCGGTTGCTTCGGGACTTTCGCTTTGTGGTAACGATGCGATGAATCGAGTAGCCATTGTTACGCTATTGACCATCTTTCCACGAGCTGCCCCGAGGTGAAACGGTACTCCGGTAAACGTGACATTCACTGTCGATGCGTTAAAGCACTCGGCTTCCAGTTCTCCATACGGCCCGCCATCCAGTGTATAGCAGCAGCTTGAGTTGATTTTTTTTATTGGAAACAAGTCCATGCCGGCTCCGGTTTCTTCATCGGTCGTAATAATGAACTCTACGTCTCCATGCAGAATAGAATGATCTTCCACTAACCGTTTGGCAACCGACATAATGATTGCCAAACCTGCTTTATCGTCGGCTCCGAGCAAAGTCGTACCGTCGGTTACGACGAGTGTTTTCCCGATATAATCGACGAGTGCGGGATTATCTTCTACAGAAAGCGTATACTGGCTGTTCAGCAAAATGTCCTTGCCGTCATAAGCATCGATAATACGGGGTTTGACTCCGTTGCCCATTACATCATCGGCCGTATCGACGTGCGCCATAAATCCGATGGTCTTTACCACCCGACCGCCAGGCAGATTGGAGGGGAGTCTCGCAATCAGATATCCGTTGGGATCGAAATATCGATCGGTAATTCCAAAATCGGCCAACTCCTTGTCAACCATGCGTAAAAGGTCCATCTGTCCTGCCGTAGTCGGCCTACGATCGGTTACGTGCGGATCGCTCATCGTGTCAATCTGAACATATCTGAGAAAACGATCGAGCAAATCTTTTTCAAAAGGTGTTTTTTCCATACTATCGAATCCTTTTGTTGAATACTTTTTGATGCATTATTCCACATTCACCAGGCAAATACAAGTTTGGGATACATGTCGTCTGAATGGTTCAGGCGTCAAAATTATACTTTTTCAGCATAGGTTTTACCATGTCGATTACCTGATACAGTGCAAAAACAACGATAATCAGACCCGTGACCACCGGACCTTTCGTCATGGTCTTGCCAACCGAAGTCATGGATGCGGCTAACGCATATGCTGCAGTTGGATCTTTTGTCACGTCGATTATCCATTCCTGGAATGATTGAGCGAGTGAATCCTGACCATACTTATAATATCGATAGATCGATAACACCGATGTCGCGACAATACCTGCAGCTACAGAAACAGCTGCCGCTGCCGTTATCTTTCCCCATAAAATAGTGGTCGGAATGCATGCATACACGATGCCGGCAGTCAGCAATACGATGGTTTTCGTCAATAATTTCTGCAAGTCTCGTAAAAACGGAGCTCGTTGATTCGGAGGTAATGCACGGGCATTCAGGACTGCCCGTTCCGAAAAGGATTTTTGAAGCCCTTTCGTTTGGTAAGCTAATTCCTCAAACTGTGTGGCGTCCATCAGCGATTTCGCAGAAGCCAGTATTTCGTCTGTTGAACGGCCGCTGGCAACTGCATGACAGAATTTCACATAATCGCTACCAAGCTCTTCTTGCAACGTCATTTCGACGATCTCCTGTCCAGAGTATTCGTCCAATGAACGCACATCCCTGCTATGTGGCACATTACCAAATTCATGCTCCAACTGTGGTGCCACCAACTGCAGTTGCTCGTCAATGACCTGAGTCACTTCGCTGATAAGTTGTTCTTCATCCAGCGAGGCGTTTTTAGCGGGATCCCATTGAAAGCTGCAGCCAATCATCGATGTGATTAAAAGCAGACATACGATGTCGGTCGCCGCATGTTTCAACACGTTCTTCATGATCGGTTCCTCCTTATATATTTTTAACGTGACTTATCAAAAGAGAATCGATAGCCAGCCCGGAGATGAAAACGGAAACGCGAATAACCGGGGACCAGCGCAGCAATATAGGCGCGGCTATCGGTAAAGGTATCGGACGGGTCTCTTAAGGAAAGCGAGGCTTCGATTATGAAAGGGGCAAACCATGTTGCCGTATAACCGAAATGAAGTTCATTTAGACAATGGAATTTTTCCAAAGGCTTGTACGGACCGACAAACATGCAGACATGCGCCATGGAGCATGCGATAAATGGTCCGGATTCCCAAGGATAGTACTTGAGCGACAGCATGAATTCGAACAGTTGTTCCTTACCGCCCGAACGGTCTATCAGATAGGTTACCGGGATTTCGATTTCTATACCCGGTGCCAGCGATACGCCGATTCCACATTCTAACGAGATGTGTTTCGACCAAAGCGCATCGATACAGGCGACATCAGCGAACACTCGAAACTCGGGAATACATGAGTAGTCGCTTTGCTGAGCTCTAATAGAGTGTATCGGTATTATTGCTAACATAATGGTAACGACAATGAAGCGCTTCATAGGACCCCTTCCGTTTTGTAATCGTGTACGGGGCAACGGTACTATAGGGAACAGAAGGGGGCAATTCGTCGTTTATGCTAGTCTGTTAAGGGGAATCGGGTGAAACATCCCATCCAAATGCTTGCTTTATCAGAGCTTTCTTTTTTCGCGCGGTTGTGGAAACAAATCGCTCCTGAACATCATCATCAAGCTCGAGAATCATACCTGCTCGCATTCCGAGTACTTTCCCGAATGAAATCGAGCAGACTGCGGAGGCTGAGACCGACCATACAATCTTATAGGTCGTCCTGTTTCCTTTCGGCTTTACCTTCTGCACAAGATACACCTGCTTTTCAGTGATGACCAGCCGGCCGCGGACAAGATCTTCGGTGGATGCAACCGGGACCTTTGCACAATAGAGCGAAAATCGTGGTTTTTCGTTCATAAGTGCTACCGCAGAACTATAACTAACCCAATACGAGACAAACCAATACGCTCCTAATAATACAAACATCAAGACGAACAATGACCAATATAACCACGTCGACAACACCTGATCGGGGATAAAAATCACCACGCCGAACAGAGCAAGCAATGCAATACTGATAAGCTGTTTCATAGCTCGGATAATACCAGATGTAGAATCCTCAGACAACAATGAAGGTGCATCTTGCCGAACGGAATCGATTTGGTTATGCTTTCTGCATGCATTCCATTCCTGAATATCCCGGATCTAGTCCGCTAGTACTTGAGCACTTGGATTCGGTTCAACCATTTTTACTTGCTAATCGCGACCATATATCAGAACTCTCGATGGCTTCGTTATATCCGTTTACTGCGAAACGCGATTACCGGGTATTTCGTTATACGAAAAAAGATAATTCAATAGCATATGGATTTATTGCCAAAGGTACCGCTTCCGAGGAGATGCCCCTGTATGCTTTTCTTCCCGCGGGCTACCCGGGACCAAAAATCATCGAATCTCTCATGAAAGATGTAGCACAAATCAATACCATCGGGCAACAAACACTACCATCTTGGGAACAAGGGGTACACTCATTTCATCCCGAACTGGTGATAGAAGAAGACAGAGATAATGCAGACTATCTTTATGATCGTCAGAGTCTGGTCGAACTAGTCGGTCAAGCCCTCCATAAAAAATTAGCGCATGCCCAAAAATTTGCCGATGACAATCCACAAAGGATTCTAGTGCCCGCCCGCCTATGCGACGACCGAGACATGCTGGAAGTCCTTCATTCGTGGGCAGAAGGCAAGGATACTGTGGAGGACCTTGACTCGACTGCTCTGGCAATCCAATACCGAAAAGAACTCGGTATGGACGGAGCCGTGCTGTATGCGAAGGACAAGCCAGTTGCATTCACACTCGGAGAGGCTGACGGTCAGAACAGATTTATCATTCATATCGAAAAAGCAGTACCGGGCTATCGCGGGGTATACCAGTATATCAATCGGGCTTTTGCAGCCAGTCTTCCCGAATCGATTATCGAAATCAACCGTGAACAAGATCTTGGCATTCCCGGATTACGTCAGGCAAAACTAACGTATAAACCGTCATCCTATGTCATGAAATACAAAATCAGAAAAACACTCTGACTTTCATCGTGACGCGTAGAAATTCATTCCTCCTGTGAATCAATCCGACCGGTCGAAGCCGTCCGATGGTTGGAGGTTGTTATGAAAAGATATTCGATTTTATGTATCGCATGTACGGCAATCATACTCGTATGCTTATCCGGATGCAGTGAAGAATATGCCGCAACATCATTAAGGCTAAGCCTTTCAAGCTTATTAGAATCAAGAGGGTCAAAAACCCTCGTACCCGATGGAGAATCATTGGTCATTCATTCGTATTCGCTCGAGGGCAGCGGTCCTAACGGCAACACGTTCTCGATTACGACGCTATCCCCGCAAGTGCTAATCGAAGGGCTCGTGTTCGGAACTTGGGAGATTCAGGCGGTTGGCCGTAATGAACAGGGAACTGATTTGGTTACCGGATCAGTTACTCACCATCTCACTACGACATCGACTCAAGCAGAACTATTTCTCGATACGCTCGTCGGTTTTGGAACGCTCGATGTCACGTTTTCCTGGGGAGATCCAAACTTCCCATCCATTACACTAGACGTATATGTACAACCACAGGGAGAAAGTGAAACAAAAATCACGAGCGGCATCGTAATGAACGGCTCGACGGCGACGGCAAGATACGAAACCGTCAAGGCTTCCGGTTCGTACGCGTTGCGCTACGAATTGTTTTCGAACGGTATTAAGATTGCCGGAGGAACCGAAGCGGTACGCATTATCGAAAATTCGACGACTATCGGTACGATTTCGATTTCAATCGATTCCGAATCGAGTACTACCCAGGGTCTTGCTATCGTCAATACTACTGCAACTCCGATCGAAGGCACTATCAGCGGGATCGAAACGACTATTTTACCAAACACTCCCGTTACTGCTGTATTCAACCATATCAAAGGAGGAGGAACAACCGACATAGCGGTGCAGTGGTTCCTCGATGGAAGTCTTATCGGAACCGGATTGTCGGTTACGTTTTCCACTTTCACCGGACAGCATAGGCTTGATGCATTTGCCAGCTCGGACAAAGCCGGGAGCATGGGATCAGCGACGCTCCCTTTTTCGGCATCGGTGACCGGGAACAACGGTGTTCCGGTTATGCTTGATACGGTCCGAAACGGCGAACTTGACAGGCTCGGCCAGTCATTTGCATTACAGGATGTCTCTGATTGCATCTTCTTGCGAGACGGCAGGATCTTGGTAGCAAGTGCACACACGCTGCAGCTGTACGAAGTTGTCAGAGATTCCCTGAAGATAGTCAAAACATTTAGCGGCGGAGCAGCGGGAACAAACCCTGGATCGGCTTTATATCATACGTACGGCGTCACCGATTTGGCGGTCGACCTTTTTGAAGACATCGTTGTCACCACCAGTTCTACCGATCATACGCTCGTTGCATACGCATATGATAGCGAACAGGCCGACCTCACCATGATCGACTGGCGTCAATCGGATGACTCGGGCGACGAATGGTGGAATTCAATGGGGAATCCCGAGCTCGACCCGATAAACAACTATCTGTATTTTATTGATCACGTAGACAATGTAATATTTTATTATTCTTACTCAGATACTGCCCTATCGTGTATCGGGATATCGAATCTGGATTCTGCAAGCGCTACAGTCGGACTGGCAAGCCCTCAAGAGCTAATCGTGAGTCCGACCGGAGAATGCTCGGCATTTGTGTGCCCCGCAATCAATACGTTCCATGTGCTTTCGAATGCGTTGTTGAGTATTCCACCCAATCCGCAAAGCACCGTACAATTTTCCGCATCGAACGAAAGCGGAAATATACATTCAATCAAGATTTTCAGCAACGACCTGTATCTGCTTCGAGACGACGGAATCGTCCATTATCACAAAGGAAGCGACCTCAATCATTGGATACAAACCACTACCATTGGCGATCCGTTAAACGGTGTAACTGATATGGCGTTTAGTACGGATATGTCGAGTGCCTGGATTATCAGCAGCTCTAATCAGCCCGGTATAAGTCTACTATCGATCATCAGCGGAATTCCCAGTCACGATTCTTTTGTTTCAACATCAGATTTTTCAGGGAAGAAGATTGCCATTTCGCCGAGTGGGGATTTCCTGTTTGTAACCGGTTCGGACGATGACGCCATGTTGATGCGAATTGCAGATTACTGAATGTTATAGCAAAAAGCGTACCGTCGTGCCCGATTCTTCGGAGCTTTCGATCGAAATGCTTCCTCCGTGGAGTCGGGCAATTCTTTGTGCTATCGTGAGCCCTAATCCGGAACCTTGGGACCCTCTTGCATATTCCCCCCTATACAAGCGTTCGAAGACTCTGGGAATATCTTCAGGGGGAATCGTCGGTCCGCTATTGTTTATTCTGAGTTCGACTTTATCACCTCTTTGTTCGATTCCCATCCGTATAACGCTATCTTGATAGGCGTGTCGCACTGCATTTGACAATACGTTGGCAACTGCTCGGTCCAATAGATGTTCGTCTGCCTGAAACGATTCCACATGTGCGAATACTTCCCAAGTGATTCCCTTTGCCAAAGCAGCAGCTTCAAATCGTTGTACGGCCGAAAAGAAGAATGCCTTTGATTGGATTTCATCCACCTGCAGGCGGGTTTCCGGTGATTCCAACCTCATCAATTCTTCAAGGTCGTTGATTAATGCTTCCATCCTCTTCAGTTCACTAGACATAGCTTCGTATCGTTCTGCGGTAGGCTGCAGTACATGATCGGAGAGCGCTTCAAGCTGAGCCTTAATCGAAGCGACCGGGGTCCTGAGGTCATGGGCGAGGTCATGAGACCACTGCGTGCGTAATGTTCGCTCGTCGAGCAGGCTTTTACGAAGGGATTCGATTGCTTTCGCAATCTGACGTAGTTCTTGAGATGCCGTATCGACTAGTGGAGAAGTATAATCGCCCTGACGTATTTTACCGAGGCTTTTTGCAATCCTGTCTGCAGGTGCCGAAATCAAACGTGAAAAATACCAGGCGACCAGAGCTGACATTCCCAGCATGAGAACCAGTGCTGCTACTGCTACGATTATCATTGATCGAATAAGTGCCTGGTTCGCTGAATCTTGGGCAAACGTTTCCTGTCCTATGATAAAGTATCCGATAAGCTTGTTTTGATCATACACGGGAGTACGAACTGTCGATGGCACATTCCTTGTCATCCCGCCGCGAAATCCCATACCCCTGCTACTTGCTTGCAGCTCGCCCTTTTCATTATATATCGCGATCTGACCCGAATATTCCAACTGGTCGGCTTCGCTGCTTTGCATGAGTACGGCCTTTGCCAGTTCTTCGGCCTGGCGCTGTCGTACCTCAATCCAACTGTTTTGAGCGTTACCGTATCCGATGAACATAAGTAATGCCAATAGTGCGAGTTGAACGAGAAACGAGATGAAAAATAACACGAAGGTCTTTTTTACCAATGTCATGGGCTCACCTTTCTTCCGATAAAACGGTAGCCGAAACCACGCACAGTCTCTATCCACTCGATTCCTGCAAGCTTCGCCCTGATGTTTTTCATGTGTGTGTTGATACTTCGCTCGGAACCTTCGGCAAGATAGTCTAGACACGAGCCGAGCAGCTGTTCTCGGCTGATTACCATGTGTTCACGCTCGGCCACGTACGAGAGAATCTTCCATTCGGTAGCAGTCAGCTTTAATTCTTTCCCATCGTGACTGGCGATGTGGGATTGTTCGTCGAAAGACAGTGTGTGTCGACCTGCATCGGCATGGTCCCCCAACACCCATGAGACAACGGCTTGCTTGTTTTGCGAAATTTCATTCGACGTTCGGGCCAGAATCGAACGGATTCTGAGCACCAGCTCTCTCATGGAAAACGGTTTGACTACATAATCGTCTGCACCTATTTCGAATCCCGTAATCCGGTCCGATTCGCTTGAGCGGGCAGTTAAAAATAAAATCGGGACTTTCGATTCTTTGCGAAGCTTCCTCGCAAAAACAAATCCGTCCCCGTCCGGCAGCATTACATCAAGTACGAGAAGGTCGGGAAGTGCAATCCTGACAGCTTCCGACAAACCTGATAAGCGATCGAACCGTATGACCGCATGACCTTCGATTTCGAGGTACGAGGCGACTGCGTCGCCTAGTCCGACATTATCTTCTACTAAAAAAATCTTTGCCATCGCTGTATGTCCCTTGTATCGATTCTATGGTCAATTCTAATCGATTCTCAATGGTAAGATAGTCCGGCTTTATAAATTTTTGGTAAAGAACATATAAATTTCGAAAAAAGTGAGAAAAACTCTATTGACAATCTCACCATACTAGTGTAGTAGTTTGATAGTACACTAAATTACTGTCAAGGAGGCGGTACAATCATGATACGTATGCACGATATTGCGTTCGGCTACGGAAAACGGAATTTGTTTACCAAGCTGAACCTTAACATTCCCGAAGGCAACATCTACGGGCTATTGGGAATGAACGGCGCAGGGAAAACCACTTTGCTAAAGTTGGTTTCAGGCCAATTGTTTCCTCAGAGGGGGATTGGATCAACGTTAGGATTTAATCCCGTCAAGCGCAACGCAGACATGCTCAGTCAAATTTTTTATTTACCAGAAGAATTCCCGTTGCCACCGATGAGAGGTGACGAATATGTTTCGTTGCTCAAACCATTGTATCCTTTATTCGACCAGGGAGCCTTCGAGCGTTACAGGGATGCCTTTGATATCGACCCGAAGCAGAAACTGGCAGAGCTTTCCTTAGGCCAGAAGAAGAAGTTTTTACTTGCCTTCGGACTCGCGTCAAACACTCCGCTGGTAATCCTAGACGAACCTACCAACGGATTGGATATTCCCTCAAAAAGTCAGTTTAGGAGGATTGTCGCTTCGGCGATGACCGATAAGCGGACATTCATCATTTCGACGCACCAGGTCAG
The DNA here is from genome assembly GCA_012729295.1 of Spirochaetales bacterium. Classification (GTDB taxonomy): domain Bacteria; phylum Spirochaetota; class Spirochaetia; order Sphaerochaetales; family Sphaerochaetaceae; genus JAAYDK01. The sequence goes on from JAAYDK010000104.1 coordinate 12,929, forward strand.
GGATATGGAAAACCTCATCGACCCGATCATTATCTTACATGACGGTCAGGTAGTCTTTCACAGCGATCTTGCAAACGTTGCATCTCAATATTCGTTCAAGCTGGAGCGCAACGAACACGATAGCAGAACAGCCGTATTCCAAGAAAAAGTTCCTGGGGGATACATGATTGTCACGAAACGGCAAAAAGATGATGAAGAAACGAACGTCGACCTCGAAACCCTGTTTAATGCGGTGGTATCGGCTCCGTCTGCCTTCTCGGCACTCGCGCAGAATTCAATTGAAGGAGGCGTAAAATGAGATTCCTTCACGTACTTAACAAAGAATTACATGATAGCCGCAAGGGCTTCATAATCTATGGAGTCACGATTTTCCTCGTCATGTTCGTAGTTGAAGTAATAGCGGCTATCGTGTCGAGATTTACCGGATCAGGCCATATCGAGATATATGAAGGGCTGTTCCCGGGCTTTTTATTCCTCGGCGGCTTCATCACAACCAGCGTGATGTTTTCAGACGATATGTTCAGTAAGCGCGGCCAGCATGCGTGGATGATGCTTCCCGCTTCGTCACTGGAAAAATTCCTTTCTAAAGCTTTATTGAGCGCATTTGCCTATCCGATAGCATTGGTCCTCGTATTTGCAGGAGCTTCAGCTTTCACAGAACTCTTCACGCTTATCACCGTCGGCGATCATTTCGTTATGTTTAATCCTCTGCAAGCAGAGACGTGGAAGATGGTACTCCATTTTCTCGTTATTCAATCGGTATTCCTGTTGGGGGCAACCTATTTTAGGAGTGTTCATTTCATTAAGACTGTTCTTGCAGTCGGTTTAATTGTCACGGTAGCCGGGCTATTCGCCGCTTTGATTGCCCGTATCGCGTTTGCTCCGTATCTACAGGGATTCTTCTCACCAAAGGCATTCCATCTTTCAGCGGATATCAACGATCTGATGAAGACGACACAGGGTCTTTCGATTGTCGTCGACATCGTCTACTGGGCTTTGCTTGCACCGTTCTGCTGGTTTACGGCATACCTACGGGTTAAGGAGGTCCAAGCCACCGATGCAATTCAATGAACAAAAATCAATCTATTTGCAAATAGCCGATTATATCTGCGATAAAATTCTGGACGGCACGTGGCCCGACGGACAGAGAATTCCGTCGATTCGAGACATGGCTGTTCAACTTGAGGTTAATCCCAATACCGTAACGCGGACTTATACGATGCTACTCGATGAAGGGACGTTGCAGAATAAACGAGGCATCGGCTATTTTACCGGAGATGACGCACGACGCATGGTTTTAGAAAAGCGGCGCAATCAATTCGTAGAACAGGATTTACCTGCGTTGTTCAAAACCATGGTGACTTTAGATATCGGCGTCGGACAAGTTGGCGAACTCTATATGAAATACTTGGAGGAACAAAATCATGAAGATAAGTAATAAGGTCCTCGTTTCGGGTGGAGCGTTCCTTGGAATACTCATTCTTGCCTTTGTAATCACCGTGCGAGTCGGTTTCGATCGTCTGGTGAAACAGGCAGGAGACGGAAGTACCTACACATACAACTACCAGTACAAGCCATAAATGTTTTGGTTTAATCATCTCAAGCCCCCTACACGGTTATCGGTTAGGGGGCTTTCTCATATATCTGAAAAAAATAGTTGAATTCTGAACAAAGGTCCCGTTAGTATTGAGCCTACCCGTGGGTATGCAAAGGAGAGGGCGATGGACCGGATCGAAAAGCGGCTTTATGTAGTAATATGCTCTATGTTTACGATTATGATAACTGCCGGTTTCGTTTCCGGAGGATTTATTGAAACAGTACGTGCATTCATCACACTTCAGACTCTTGGTGCAAGGCTTATCCAAGATTTTACCTACACCCATGTCGGAGCCGCTTTAGTCAATTCGGCTCTCGTCGGTATTTGCGGCCTCGTGATTGTTTTTTTCTCAGAAATTCATCTTGCCGGTCCCACGATGGCCGCGATTCTTACGTTGACTGGATTTGGTCTTTTCGGAAATACTCCATTTAACAGTATTCCAATCATCCTAGGAGTATGGATTGCTGCAGTCACCGCCCGAAAAACACTTGGCGCGTACAGTATTATTGCCATGTTCGGAACTGCACTTGCTCCGATTGTCACCTACCTTGCATTCGAATTATTTGGAGGTGGTCTGTGGACAATCGTATTGGGTATTGCCGTCGGTCTGGTAATCGGATTTCTTCTTCCGGCTATCGCAGGAACCATGTTGCTCACACATCAGGGATACAATCTTTATAACATCGGTTTTTCCTGCGGATTCTTGGGATTGTTTATCGCAGGGTTGTTAAAGGCTGCCGGACGTTTACGCGACCTGTCCATTGTCTGGAACGAGACCTTCCATCCGGTCCTTTATCTTCTCATTCCGTTTTTCGGTGTCATGCTAATCGTGTGCGGTTTTCTTATCGATCGAAACGTATCTGTTCGAGACACCTTAGCATCGTTTGTAAAAATTCAAAAACTACCGGGAAGATTGCCCTCCGATTTTATCGATATGGCGAGCGCCGGCGGTACGCTGGTCAATATGGGATTGCTGGCCCTGGCTAGCTGGACATACGCTGCGATAATCAAAGCGCCGATGAACGGTCCGGTATTGGGAGGGATGCTCACCATTATCGGGTTCGGGGGATTTGGAAAATCGTTGAAAAATTGCTGGCCGGTTATGGCGGGAACCATAATCGCGACGCTCGTATTCGGTAAAAGCCTTACGGCCCCGGGGCCGATACTTGCAGCACTCTTTTGCACCACACTTGCTCCGGTTGCGGGACAGTTTGGAATTATTGCCGGTTTGCTTGTCGGGTTCATCCATCTTACTATGGTCGAAACTACGGCAATCTGGCACGGTGGTCTGGATTTATACAATAACGGATTTGCAGGCGGCTTGACGGCTACCCTTTTTATCGCTTTCATGCAATGGTATCGTACCAATAGGCCACGGGAGGACTTCGAACAATGAAACGAAAAGAATTTCTCGGAAGACTAATCGGAGAAATCAGCGGCTATATCCTGCAAGGTAATCCCTTACGAATGGTAATCTCGCTACACCAGGAAGAAGACGGTGCGCATATCAGTATTTTTGACGACATCAAGCGAGACGAGTCCGAACTTAAAAAAATAAGAACTGCATTGAATCCCACTTCCAAACGGCCAGAATTAGCTGAGTACTACGGGCTTATGGCCGGTCACGACACGCCCTGGGATGCCCGGCTCAAGCTTGTCGGCTGGCAGATCAAGAAAGCAACAGTGGAGAATTCGGATAGCGGTATTCAGATCGAATTATGGCTGGGAGGAGATGCATTCAATCCCGATCATTTCACGCTGTAGCAGATACTCGCATGTGAAAGCTTTCGTTATATTCTCAGGTTCCAATGACCTATATCATCACTTATTCCTATTGTTATCTGTAATAGTATGATTTTACGAAAAAGAAACGGTAGCATGATTCTTTATTCGTGCAAATTTCAAGTTGTAGTTGAAAATTACACATATATGAAGAAAATATTGATTCTTTTATATGTTTTCAAAAGAACGATTTATTGCAAATTGCACATCCATTTTTCAGTAACATGAATTCCTCTGCAAATAACATCCCTGACGTTACGCAGATTTCCCAAGGAATCCAGTGGATTACCATCGATGATGAACATGTCTGCGATAAATCCCGGCCTTATCTGTCCAAGACAATCTTCCTTGTCAATAATCTTTGCTGCGTGTAAAGTTGCGGTTCTGATAGCATCCGGACGGGTCATACCACAATCCTCCATGAGTTCAAGTTCATGGACAAGTTCTCCAAGCGTATCTGTTCCGGCTCCGATAAGAATACCGGCTCTATAGGCTTTTCTGACGCTTTCGCGCTGTGGCCATACTACGAGTTCTCTTACAGTCTGAGCCATTTCCTTACTACCTTTTTCATCTTCCCTATCAGCCAAAGCTGTGATGCCACTCATGGTCGGAACATAGTAGATGTTGTTTTTGAGCATCAGTGAAATGGATTCATCGGTAAGTTTCGTACCATGTTCGATACCGTCAACACCGGCTTTGATTGCGGTAAGCGGGGGAAGTTCGCCCATGGCATGAACCGTAACTTTCTTCTGATGGCTGTGGGCAGCCTTTATACCAGCTTCAAATTCTTCGCTAGTAAATTCCACCCAGTCTGGATGTTCGTATTCAGGCATTCCTGCCAGCCCCCCGCTTGCCATCATCTTTATGAATTGGGCTCCTTCTTTTATCTCGAGTCTTACTGCTTTTGCTACTTCGTAGGGTCCGTCTGCCTCAAGCGAGTCTTCATGGTTTCTGTGGGCACCGTGACCTCCTGTACAGGCAATAGCAGTACCACAAGTAATAAGCCTCGGACCATTAAAAATTCCTATGTTGAAATAGTCTCTAAGCTTGTTTGAAACACGGCTCTGCGATGTCAGATCCCTGATAGTAGTAGTTCCTATCGACAATTCATACCATGCATTTCTCAAGGCATACAAAATTCTTTCTGACTCAGGACATGCTGCAACATTGGTTGCGCCGGAACGGAACAGGGCATTGCCCCTTGAAACATGTCTTCTTTGGATATGAACATGAAGGTTCATCATTCCTGGGAGAAGGGTTCTTCCCTTTGCATCTATTATTTTATCTGCACTTAAATTAGAATCTCCTTCACCTATTGCGGAAATCAAGTTGTTTTCTGTGAGAACCCATCCGATTGGTCTAAGAGTGTCTTCCAATCCTGTAAAAATGCGACAGTTTTTAATCAGTATAGACATTAGCTTCCCCTCTCATAGGTTTTCACATTCAAGAATAGCATGTTTTGCTTGGTTGTAAAGAGAAATTGCTAGATTGTCAGATAATCTACATTTTTTAATTGACAACTCGCACTTAGTCATTTAGATTCAAAATCGAGTGGACACGTCGTGCCCCCCCCCAAAAAAAACAGGAGGTGCTCATATGAAGAAAATTCTAATGACATTACTGCTCGTTGTTGCATCAGTTTCCGTGCTGTTTGCAGCTGCAGAAACCGAGATAGCTTATCCTACAAGGCCAATCGATCTCGTCTGCGCAGGTTCAGCTGGTTCTGGCGGTGATACTCTTACCAGAATTATCGCAATGTATCTTGGTGAAGAACTAGGAGTAACTGTTAATGTTATCAATACAGCTGGTGGAAGTGGAATTCCTGCTGTTACCAGTGTTTTGAATTCTGCTGCTGACGGTTATATGTTCATGGCAGATCAAGGCCTCAGTTCATCGTTCCAGCTTTCAATGGATCCCGCATCCATTCCGTACGATATCATGAAAGATAGAAAATACATCTGCAAGATAGGTAGCGGTCCTCAGGTTATCTGTGGCTCAACCAAGATGGGATGGAATGATATCAGGGATGTTGCTGAGTATCGTAAAACCAATACCGGTGATTTCTATTGGGGTGGAATCGGTGTAAACTCAGCTGCAAACTTCGCAATTCTTCAGGCTACCCAAGGTCTTGGAATTGATTTGTCAAAGATGACTGAAATCCGTTACAAAGGAGGTGGGGACATTCTCGCTGCTATTGCAGGCGGACATATCATGATCGGCAGCTGTGCAGCTTCCGGTGTTCCATCATATGTACAGGACAACCTGGTAAAACCGCTTGTCGTCTGCGGTGCTTCACGTCTTGCTATTCTTCCAGATGTTCCTTCTGCTGCAGAACTCGGTCTTGACAATCTTACAGCTGACTTCTGGATTGGTATTTCCGGAAAAGCAGGCCTTCCAGACTACGTCGTCACAACCATTGATGAAGCAGTTCAGAAGGTTATCAAGAACCCAGCTTTCCTTGAGGCTATCGGAAAGATTGGTGCTGTCGTCAACTATGTAGGTCCGAAAGACTTCCCAGCTGCTCTTGAGAAAGAAGGTGCGGCAGTCAAAGACCTTGTTGCTCTCGGCCAGAAATAATAGTTGCGTAGGAGAATCTTAGATGAACGTAAAAAAGGGAAAGCTTTTTTCGTTGCTGAGTGATGCCTTCTTCCCCCTGCTGTTTGCAGTGGCAGGGGGAATTCTCGTTTCTGAGAGTTCACGCATTACCGCAAGTTACAATCCGAAAATCTGGATTACCGGTCCTAGTGGATTTATGATGATTATTGGGTTGCTTCTTCTGTTCTTTGCATTGCTTGAAGTAATCAAGTTTACGGTAAAGTTGTTGAAGCTTAGAACGGGGAAAGTAGAGACGCACAATATGAATACTCCGGTAATTATTGATGATAATAAAATAACTGCTGATAAAATAAATAACTACAAAACTGCAGAGGAAGAACAGACAGGGAATAATCGTAAGATAGCAAGAATAAAGATGTTTATCAGCTTTGGTCTTTTGATTGTTTACACGGTACTTGTCAAGCCTTTGGGGTTCTCTATTGCATCAACACTTTATCTCGGTGCTAACCTCAGGATTTTAAGTAACTCGTGGAAGTCAACGATTATTACATCGGTAATAATCCTTGTTGCGCTTTTGTTTGGAGCTCCTGCGATGGGATTATCACTTCCCCGCGGAATTTTTGGAATATAAAGAGGTAAGACATGCTCGAATACATTCTTTCTGGATTTGCCGCTGTTTTTACCTGGCAGAATCTTCTTATTTCCATTTTTTCCTGTTTTATGGGAAATCTCGTAGGAGTCCTCCCTGGTCTCGGACCGACAGCTGCTGTTTCCCTTCTTTTTCCGTTTACTCTGAAACTTCAGCCGTTGAGCACCATTCTTTGCCTTGGTGCAATCTACTATGGTGCAATGTACGGTGGGGCAATTACATCTGTTCTCCTTAACATTCCGGGTGAAGTTGCTTCTGTTCCTACTGCAATGGATGGGTATCCGAGAGCAAAAGAGGGTAAAGCAGGTTCAACACTGCTTATGTGTGCATGTTCATCATTCTTTGGCGGAATGATTTCATTGTTTATCCTTGCGTTCTTCGCTCCTGTACTCGCTAGGTTTGCATTGTCCTTTGGATCTTTTGAGTACTTTGGTCTTATGGTTTTTAGTCTTTGCTGTGCCTGCGGACTTTCAGGAAAATCAGTTGCCCGAGGACTTGCAGCCGCACTGATTGGTGTAGGCATTTCAATGGTTGGAATTGATTCGAGTACATCTGCTTTCCGTCTGACTTTCAATCAGGTCAAACTATACAACGGTATCGATATAATTCCGATTGTTGTCGGTATTTTCGGTATCACAGAAGTCCTTCAAGGTATTCTGGATAATACGAAATCCGTTGCCGGCAACGGTGTTAAATTCAAGAGATCGCTGCCGACAAAGAGAGAAACAAAGCTTGGTTTTGGTGCTGCATGCAGAGGAACCTTGTTCGGTTCCATGTTGGGAATTCTTCCTGGACTAACCCCTTCTTCATGTACGTTCATCGCCTATTCGCTGAACAAGAAACTAAGTGTTGAAAAAGAGAAGATTGGTAAGGGAGCTGTCGAAGGTATCTGTTGTGCAGAGGCTGCAAATAATTCTTCTGCTATGTCAGGCTTCATTCCGTTGCTTGCTTTGGGTATTCCTACGGGACCAGTTCTTGCAATTGTCATGTCTGCTTTAATTATTACCGGCGTTGTTCCGGGACCATTGATGTTCAGTTCAAATATCAGTCTTACTGGACAGATTATCGCAGCTTTTTTCATTGGAAACTGCATACTTCTGATCATGAATGTTCCATTGATAAAAATCTGGGTTAAGATTGCGGTTCTACCTTACAAGTGGCTAGCCCCTGTCATTCTGTTCCTATGCATGCTTGGGACAATGGCAGTCAGATTCCAAGTATTTGATCTTGCCATGATGCTCGTCTTCGGAATATTGGGATTTGTCGCGAAAAAGAAGAGTTTCCCCGTTGCACCAATGGTTCTTGGGGCAGTTTTAGGACAGTCAATCGAAATCTATTTCAGACAAGCTGCAACTATTGGTTTTGAGAAGATAACAAGTCATCCAATCAGCATTGGTGCGATTGCTCTTGGTCTTATAATGCTAGTTATTTTTGCTGTGTTTAAAGGAAGAGTCGACGACTAATGAAACAAAAACCATGAACTGTGATAGAAAGGAAATAGTAAATGAGTTTGACTAAGGTTAAAAAAAAAAGATTGTAGACAAGGTCGCTGAAGCTCTCTATGAGGAAATCGCACAGGGTAATTTTAAGCCCGGTGAGAAACTTCCTACAGAAACAGAGATGAGCGAGAAGCTTGGTGTTGCAAGACCAACAGTCCGAGAAGCTGTGAGCCGCCTAATAGGTCTTGGTCTTGTCGAACGTGGCGATTATGGTGTGTTTGTCGCTGCATCTTCAAAAACCCATGTCCATTCTGCGCTGGTACCAGTACTTCTCAATGAGTGGGAGATTAGGGAACTGTATGAGGCGAGAATTCTGGTTGAAAGCGATCTAGTCGGTCTTGCCTGCCAGAAAGCCACCGACGAAGGGATTCTTGAGCTGAACAGAATCAATGAAAAAATGCTCAACCAGAACATGAGTGCAGCGGACTATTTCAAGTATGACATGGAGTTCCATTCCTACATATCGGAAATGTCCGGGAACTCTGTCATGTTGTCAATGGGAAAGATAATCAATGATATGTTCAAACGCTACGAAAGTCATGTCATGGAACTGCACGCGATTCAAGCAACAACGTATCATGACCACAAAGAACTCATTGACGCCATAAGCAAAGGCGATGCACAAACAGCTAGAGAAATAGTACTTAGGACACTCACGAGCTCTGAAAACGCAATTTACCAGTTAAAAGAACGCGGTAAGATTTCGTAAATCTCGTTTTGTTTTTATTCGTTTCTCTGATCTTCTTAAGAGGAGGAAGGATGATGATTACAAAAATTAGTAGTTGCAATGTGTTCGATGGCAAGCACAATGAGTTGCTATGCAACAAGACTGTGTATATTCAGGATAATAAGATACTTAAAATTGGAGACTTGGATACACCAATCAAGCCTGACATTGAAATCGACGGAAAAGGAAAATACTTGATTCCGGGTCTAATAAACCTTCATGTCCATATAAACAGAAGGCATCTTTCAAGGGGAACAGGAGTTTTCAGGCAGGGTGCCCCTGCAGTGGAGAATTCCGATGATGGAAGAAGAATGCTTTATGCTGCCAAGAACGCTTGGTTCGAACTTTTTAAAGGAATCACGACCATACGAGACCTTTGTTCCGTTGGAAGGACAGCCAATTATTTGAGGAACGCCATTCAGGCGGGACAGATTCGCGGACCAAGGCTGATAACCTGTGGAATGGCCATTGCCGCAACCGGTGGGCATGAGACACATAGGTATGTTGGTGCTGTGCAGGTAGACGGTGCCGATGAGGTGACAAAGGCCACAAGGTACGAAATAAGACTTGGTGCTGATTTTATCAAGCTTATGGTAAGTGGAGGCTTGGGCGGAATGCCTGAACATGAGCATCCTAGCTGGAGCGAGCTTAATGTTACGGAGATAACCGCTGCTTGCGAGGCTGCCCATAGCCATAACAGAGGGGTCACTGTTCATGCCATGGGAGAACTTCCTGTGCTGAATGCATTGCATGGCGGAGTCGATGGAATCGAGCATGGGGCTGTCCTTACGGAAGAAGCGCTTCGGATTATGAAGGATCGTAATGTCTATTATGTTCCTACTGCAAGCGGCATTACAGCCGTTGCAGAGAAGGAAGCCAAAAATGGAAGTTCAGAGCTTGCAGAAACCATGAGGGCGCTTGTAGTAGATCCTCAGCGCGAGAGCATCAGAAAAGCCCATGAGCGTGGAATTTTAATTGGGGCTGGAAGTGACACGTTGGGAAGTGTTCTGGCAGAACTTCTCATATTCTCCGATTGCGGGCTATCCAATACCGAAGCTCTGAAAACCGCCACATCAAATGCGGCGAAAATCCTAAAATTGGATGAAAAGATTGGATATGTGAGAGAAGGCTATCTTGCAGACCTTGTTCTGCTTGATGAGAATCCATTGGAAGACCTACATGCGCTCGAAAAGGTACATACGGTATTCAAGGATGGTAATAAGGTTACTTTTGACTGGGTATGCAATCTTGTCTGAACCAAAGGTGTGATATGAAAACAGTAGTGATAGGAAACTCGGTACTGCCGCTTGCCCTTGCAGGTCAGGTGGCAATGAGAAATGACGAGGTTGTATATGTAGACGTGTCGGAACATGGTACGCACAGGGAACTTATTGCTCATGATTGCAGACTTATCTATTCTGGAGAGGAGAACTTTGCAGTAAGACTTGCAGGAGCAACTGATTCTTTTAAGGTGATTACGGACGCGCAGCTTATTTTGATCGCTCCGGCACCATCCTCTTACACACAGATATTCGGCAAGATTATTCCGTTTCTGAGGGAAGGACAGCACATATGTTTCTTTCCAGGTTCATTTGGGGCCATGTTTTTTCAGAATGAGCTTGAAAAATATGGGAAGAAAGGGCTGATTGTCTGCGAGGCCGTTTCATTTCCTTGGGTCTGCAAGTCGAAAAGCCCCAACGAGATTGTTGTCAGCAGCAAAAAAAAGAGTCTTAAGATAGCAGTGTATCCGGAAAGCGAAAGAGAGAATGAGATTAAGCTCTACAATGATTTGTTTGACATTTTTTGTCCTGCGGTCAATTTTATTGAGACCAGCCTTGAGAACATAAACATTGTGTTGCATCCACTTCCTATTCTACTGAACATCGGTTCCGTGGAGAGAGAATGCAAGACTTTCCGCCATTATATCGACGGAGTTTCTCCTATTGTCGGAGATGCTATGGAAAAGATGGATCAGGAACGTCTTGCTGTTGGAAAGGCACTTGGTCTGAAACTTACCTCTACGCTTTCGCAACTGAAAACCTATTATGGAGACAATGGGTTTACCACTATCAGCGAGTATGTTTCCAACCTAAACGGCCCCTATCCTTTGGTTTCCGGCTTTGGACTTGACAGCAGGTATATTCGAGAAGATATTCCCTGTCTGGTGTGGCCAATGCTGCAGATCGCCCGAGCACATGGAATCGATGTACCAATTACCGAACTTTGTATCGAGCTATCCAAGAAACTTCTTGGAATGGAATTTGTCGAAAGCGATTCTTTTCGTGTAACTACATGAGGGAATCCAAAACTCCCCGAACTGAATAATCGGGCATTTTGGTCAGTAGAGCTGATCTGAAAGCAGAAATTCCTCAAGGCCTATGAACAAGATCCCGTTATCATCATACCAAGGAGTTATATTGTCTCGTACTATGACAACCTTCTTGAATGAATCGTTAATTTTTAAAAACGAGTGTATCTCCTTCTCCTTCTTTCCCTCTCCTTCAATGGAGAAAGCAGACTGAATGTAACTTGTCACATTCCCAGAATTTGCTACGAAGTCGACTTCGAGCTGAGATCGTACTACCTTATCGGTTTGTGCATCTTTTTCTCGTACCTCGACAAGCCCCACATCAACGGAGAACCCTCTTACCAATAATTCGTTATAGAGGATATTCTCCATTATATGAGTCTGTTCCAGTTGTCGGAAATTTAAACGAGCATTGCGTAATCCCAAATCGGTATAATACCATTTGCACGGACTCTCCATGTATTTCTTCCCTTTGATGTCGTACCTATCCGCCTTATTCAATAAAAATGCATCTCTGAAGAAATCCAGATAATTCGAAATTGTGGATACACTTACTTTAACCTTTCCGACACCCAAGAAGGTATTGGCCAACTTAGTATAGCTTGTCAACGATCCAATCGATGAGGACACAATATTTAGTAGAATATCCAAGACAGTTTTATCGTTTCGTATGCCGTTGCATTCCATGATATCTGTGATATATGTCTTCTCAAATAAACCAGTTAGATAATCCGCTTTCTCTTTATGTGTTTCAAGCTCTAGGATTCTTGGTAAACCACCGTATGTATAGTAGTCCCTCCAGGCATGTTCGCGTTCCCCATGGTATGCAGTAAGAAATTCTTTGAAAGATAGAGGAAACAACTGCACCACATCCCCGCGATCTCTGAACTGGGTGACAATATCCGAGGACAGCATCTTAGAATTACTGCCAGTCACGTATATGTCTGCATTGGGTATCTCTTTTAATCCCAATAGAACATCAACAAAGCCGATGGTCTCATGCTCAAGGTATTGGTTTGGAATCTCTTTCACCATCTGAATCTCATCCAGGAATACATAATACTGTTTGTTCGTATCACGCAACCTTTCTTTTAAGTAGTGGTCGAGTTCCAGCGGATTCCGGTACCGAGCATTGGCAGCTTGGTCGAGTTTCAGTTCAATAATGCAATCATCTGAAATTCCAATCGAGTTTAGATAATGATGATATAGTTCAAACAGGAGAAAGGATTTGCCACATCTGCGAATTCCTGTGATGATT
>JAAYDK010000105.1 GCA_012729295.1 Spirochaetales bacterium
TACATTCAGGATATCCATGAGCGCATCGGTTACGGGTCCGATATTCCCTTGTGCGGTTGAGTCGAATGTAGAGCAATATTTATAATAAAAACGCGTGCATCCGTTTTGCTGAAGATATGTTAGTGCTGAAACTGCTTCGTTTACAGCTTCCCGAGCTCTGCACGAACGGATTTTTAGACTCACTACAATCGCATCGCAGTCAGCCGAACCAAGGTGTGCTTCATAACCGTCACATAATACTGTTTGCATTCCATATGCAGCGAGAAATCCCGCTATGTCGGTAGCTCCGGTAAAATCATCCGCAATTACACCCAGTTTTTCCATGAAAGTCCTCTTGCGAGTTATTATAACGGATATTGTATGACTGTGCATACCGAGTACGTACGACGTTGATTTCTCCGCTTTGATGCCCTATAACTAAGGTATGAGATTGTTCGTAGCAATTGTGTTGGATACGGGTGCAAGGACTCATGTGGAACGGATACAATACCAGTTGAAAATCCGTTCGCGTAACATCCGTCTCACACCGTTTGAAAATCTTCATCTGACACTTGCGTTTCTCGGCGAAGTTTCCAGCGAACGCATACCAGAGATTACTTCGATCATGGATGCTGTTCAATGTACGCCATTTGTCATTCAGCTTTCGCAACTCGGATGTTTTTTCAAACACTATGGTGATATCTGGTGGGTAGGAGCCGATGGAAAAAACGAATTGTTGCTTCTTCAACACTCTTTGACCAATGCATTGCGTGAATGCAGAATCTGGTTCGACCCCAAGCCGTTTGTACCCCATCTTACGATTGCCCGCGATGTGGTCATAGCCCATACAACGCAAAAGGAAGAACTGCTGTCTCGAACAGATGCGTATACCATGCCGGTCGATTCGATTAGTCTGATGAGTTCCGAACATGGTGACAGAGGTCCGCTCTATAGCGAGCTTCATCGTACACTACTGAGATAAATGGTGTTTATGTAGTCTTGAGAAGCGGTTGTCTGCATATGGTAGAAAAGAGTGCGTGAATTCCGCCAATAATCATAAAAGGAAGACAGGTCAACAGCATACCCAGTTCGTATCCAAGGCTACTTCGGCTATCGCGGAGACCTCTAAGACGGTTGACGAATGCGCCCCAGGCAATCCCGTAGGTATTTCCAACCATCATCATCCGGGTTGCTGCAAGGATTCCGTATGCATGCTTCTGAGCGTACGTGGTAACGATTCGATTCCATGCCTCTTTAGAAGGATTTCCGCGCATATCGGCATAATGTTGCGCAAATAAGATAGCCTCAAACTGTTCGGGCGGCACTTGTTCTGCCGTTCCGCTGAGCAACTGTTTGATTTCTTCTTCGCCGAGACCTTTTTCAAGAGCGACTCTGGCATGCACGTACGAACAAGCAGCACAGCCGTTTACTTCGGTTACCGCTAGCATAATTCGCTCAATAAATTGGGCACTAAGAGCTTTGGATCTTTTAGCCTTCCAAAGATGAGCCGCCGATCGGAACGCACGGTAGATAATCGTATAAGATTCGCATATCGAGTAGATTTTTTTGCTGTGCTCCAAGTGCTTCATCATAAGTTACCCGTTGTCCTTCGTCGATGCGCAATATGCTTTTCCGCGAGCGGCTACGTGATATGTTTTAACTGAAGCTCCGATAAGGCAGCATTCTCCCCGAGAAAGAACGAAACGCTCGCTCCCCGAAGTAATCTCAGTCTCTCCTTCGGTACAGAGAATGATTGCGATATCGCCGTGATCGA
>JAAYDK010000106.1 GCA_012729295.1 Spirochaetales bacterium
AATGTTACTGAACCGATAATGGGCAACCAGGCCTTTCTTGCTCAACTCCTTGCGTATCTTTTGTTCGGTCTCACGTAGTGCTTCGATATTCCTGCATGTAAACAATACTCCGACACTTTCTGTATCTACGGTCAACGGAGCCATTGTCACGAGCATCAGCTGGCCTCTGATCGTGTCTATCGATTCAGAGATCGTCTGGGTTCTCAATATTTCTTCCCAATTCGCTTTCGAATACAGTTCTCCGATGTCTCTACCCTCAAGCGTGAGCAGAGCATCTTTGAGTAATAATGCAGATGCCTGTACATTGGCGGCGATTACTTTACCGGCACGGTTGATGACGAACATGACGTCTTCAGTCTTGTTCAATAAGGTAGCTACCAAGTTAGCACGTGTTCGTTCCTTATTCAGCGATCTGGCTGCAGCAACAGCTTCCCCGATCGCTTTGGCCATCGCCCCGTCTCCGGTCTTGATATGCACGTAGCGGTAACCGAGACGCTCGCAACGCTGGCACATGGTCAGCCCTCCGACAAACGTGCGGATACCTTTAGACGATAGTTCTTCTATTGCAGCATATACCTGGTCCTGGTTTTCTGCCTGACGAAGATAGATCGGGATACCCGTCAGATCCCTGATCATGTTCGCGTCGCAAATCGAAGGATCGGTGACGATAATGCCTACTCCTTCGCTACCGGAAGCATCACGACATTTCCATAACGCCGTGATGAGGTCGCTGCCAGAAATGGAGATTTCGACAAGATGGATTGCAGCATTCATGTGCTCCAGAGTCCTACAGGTGATGCCTTTGGCAACAACAATATCGAATTAGTCTGAGATAATTTTTTCCATCTCGTGTTGATCGGTACCGACTACATGCCGGGTTTCAACGATAAAATCATGATTATCGAGATTGGCCATGTAGGCCTCTACCTGATGAAACAACTCTTCGTACGGGACGACGATGAGTATTTTGATCATGCTGCACCATCCTTTCGCAATCGAATGCCGGCGAGTGAGTATAGCATGACCGCAGAATCTAGGCTACTTTTACCCTATACCCCTGATATATTAAACCCTTGGTTATTGCATAGGAATTGCGATGCGCATATGATGGGCGCATGAAACTGCTGCCTAAAAAAGTCATAGATATGTTTTCTATCTATCGCAATCTCCCTTCGGCGATTTACGTGCTATTCTTTGCAACGGTAATCAACGGCATCGGCAGCTTCGTATTTCCGTTTCTTGTCTTGTTTCTTACCGACCGGCTGGGATTTTCAGATGCGAAAGCAGGCTTGTTTATGACGATTGCAACCATCGCATACCTACCCGGTTCGTTCATCGGCGGGAAGTTAGCCGACCGAATCGGACGCAAGAAAGTTATGCTGACCGGACAGCTGCTCGCTAGCAGCATGTTTTTAGTCGCTGGATTTTTAGGTGATTCTCCGGCTGTACCGGTATTCATACTGTTGCATCTTTTATTCGACGGAATCACCGATCCGGCCCGTAGTGCGCTTCAAACCGACGTAACCGTTCAGGAAAACCGGCAGGCAAGCTTTTCATTTACGTATCTCGGACACAATCTGGGATTTTCCATCGGACCGATTATTGCAGGATTTTTATTCTATCACGCTCCCCGGTGGCTTTTTTCTGGAAACGCCGCCGTAGGATTTATCTCGATCCTTCTGGTAATGATAAAGGTAAAGGAATCAAAACCCGATCAGAAAACCATCGAATCCACCTATGATACCGATTCGACGGAAAAAGCGCATCGGGGAGGCATCTTTAAAGCGCTGATGTCCCGGCCAAAACTTCTTGTTCT
>JAAYDK010000107.1 GCA_012729295.1 Spirochaetales bacterium
AATCATCGCATCTCATTTCTTAATCTCCTTTTACCTCAAACAACCTATACGCACGAATCTTGTTTCCGTTTCATAACTTTGCATCCCAGTGATGTTCGGTCAAATATATACGCAACTGTTCGCGACTACGAAACAAATAGGTCTTTACCGTACCTTCCGGAAGGTGCAGCACTTGTGCAGTTTCGCTAACGGACAGCCCTTGTATCATCCGCAGTACGAACACTTGGCGATAAATCGGCTTTGATGCCAGCAATGCTGCTTGCAATATTCGCCTGGCTTCAGAACGAACGATATGTTCTTCGGGAGCATCACTATGGCGATGTCCCTGTAATATTCCCATTTCCTCGTCATACTGAATAGGATTAATTGTCCTTTTCGCTCGATTTTTTCTTTGTTGTGACCGAATCCAATTCATTGCAATCGTATAAGACCAGGTAAAGAACGAACGACCTTCACGAAAGGTCGGCAATGCTTTGTATATTCGTAAAAATATTTCCTGTAGCTCGTCTTCGATAGTTTCTTGGGAGCGAATCCCCATGTGCCGAATCAGAGAATAGAATATGGGAGTGTAGGACACGACGATACTGCCGAATGCCTCTTTGTCTTTGTGAAGAGTTTTGTATACGAGACGGGCATCGGCTTCATCGGAACGAGGATGCGACAATCTGCGCTGTCGTACCTGGTCAACCAATTGATCATCCATCACAACTTCCTAAGACAGTATACGTTTGAAAGTGTGAAAGGTTTCAATATTTTTCTTCTTGCACCTAGGCAAAGCTGAAGATAATCGGGAAAAGCACCACGACTATCGTAGCCCAGAGTGCGTAAATCTCCAAAAAATACATCTGCATGGCAACGATGTGGCCGAACGTTCCTTTCTTTCTTCCGTATCTGATATAACCGATTGCGAGAAGTATCAGATTGGCCAATAGGATGATATTCTCGCCTAATGCAGCACTTTTATTTGCAGTAAATCCGAACCGGGAAAGCCGGATAACAATTCCCGTCAACGCAATCGCATCTACCACAATTGCTGCCAGCAATAACGCTAATGTCATCATATCCCATACGGTCGCTCGAGATTCTTTCTGACTGTCCTTTGCACCCATCGAATACAGCGTAAGTGCCAGTGCCAGCACAAGAATGATATCGAACCAGATTAACGTCGAACGATTTTCCCATACTGCAGTAAAAGGTATGAAAAAACCGCCTATGAGCGCCAGTAAGACGAAAAAGAACAAAGGTGTGAAAATACGAGATAAGACCGGAGCGATGCTTTCAATCAGGTTCTTTTTCTGTTCTACCAAATAAGCTGCTATCGGAAATATTCCGAATAGACCGCAAGGAGCCATCCAATTCTGAACGAACATGGCTATGTCGATCTCCATGAGTTCGAATGTTCCCACGGTAAGACCGATAAGCACCATGCCTCCTAAACCGATAAGTACGGTGAAGATAAAACCTTCGCCGATAAATCGAACGAAATTAAGCCTGGTATTTGGATGGCGCCATCCTGAAGGATACGAACTTCCGAAGAAATACATAAGCAGATACAACATAATAATCGGCATATGTATGGCTCCAAGTATTTGCGTATGGTGCGGTTCATAAGACGGATATGCGTTTATGACGATTGCAAAAACAAGACATACTGCGAATGCAACAAGGCTTTTTATCAATGTTAGCGAACGTTTCCAGAATACATAGAGGATTACCGGGAAAAAGGCAAACAATGCTGCATTGCGAACGTAGACGAGGGCATGTGCATCAAGGTCTACATATCCAAACAGCATCGGAATCCTGCTGAGAAGCCCTCCGAATACGGCTAGTGCCAATACGATAATCAATTCCAATTTATTTCGCTTTGCATCAGATACGGTAGCTGCCGGAATAAAAAGCTGACGCCAAACATCCTCAGTCGATACTTTTGCAAATTCTTCGTTGATGATTTCGACTTCTCCAAGGCGGCGAACCGCTATGAGAAAGGACTCTTCGATTGAGAGCCCCTTGTTCATAAGTTCTTCGACGCTGTCGCGTACATGAGATTCTAGCTCCTCCAGATCTTCAGGTCCGATCGATTCTTGACTCTGTAGATGGCTTTTCCACTTACGTATCTGGCATTCGAGATCAAACGAACTCGACATCTCTTTTTGTCTGCTCATCGACTACGCTCCTTTTCAAGCTGGTCAAGCGCATGTTGAACAATCGACCACTGTGATGTAATTTGTTCAAGCTCACGATTACCTGCATCGGTAATCTGGTAGTATTTTCTCCGTCTTCCGGTATCAGCACTTTGCCAATACGAGGTAATCAGCTGTTCACTCTCTAAGCGATGTAATACGGGGTAGAGCATCCCATCGCTCCAGGAAATTTCGTTGTTCGATATTTCGCGTACTTTTTGGATGATCGCATACCCGTACGAGCTGTTTAGTTGGAGTATTGCTAATATGGTAGGAACTGCAGTAGCCGCAGTCAGTTCTTTTGACATATTCATCTGAAGCAACGTTCTCCTCTATACCTAATACTACTATGCATAGTACTGCTAGGTATTGGAGATGTCAATGAAGTCATTAAGGTGATTTATTACATGTCGAAATGCACTGAACTGTTGTGTTTCTATTCTTTCATCAGGTGTTTTTCGGTATGCCGATTATCGAGGAATCGAATACCGTGCGCATAACGACTGCGTCGGTATTACCGAAAAACTGCCGTAGTCGTCGTATTTCGATGAAACCGTAATCTCTATAAATACGCTTTGCCGCTTCCCACTCGTCTGAAACAAGTAGTATTGCCGATGAAAAGCTTTGTGAAAGACCCAGGTATTCCATGCCAAGTGAAAAAGCCGTTTTGCCTCTCAGAAGATGACGGTACTTCGGATCGAGTGCAAAGCTCGATATATACAATTCCGAACCGGAAGGACGGTGGTACGAATTCGGATCGTGAGATAGGCTAAATCTAGCTAAATCATACGATTTTTGAAATTCCCATAACTCGCAACAAAGAAATCCCAATAACGTACGGCCGTTAAAAAAAAACCAGATTTCCCTGGGGCCACACTTGAATTCTTCTTTCATACACCGATGCATCTTCACAGATCCCTTCTGGAAAAGAGAGTGTCTCGATTTCCATAAGACGGTCTATGTGTTCTTGTTCGAGCAATCTGATTTCAATCGGCATGCACATACTATTTCATAAACGCCACCGTGGCTCAAGAGCATATCGAATCAAGATTAGAGTTCTTTGTTCTTACAAGATTATCGTCGAATGGAATGATAACAGAAATGGTGAGTATTTGTCATTTAAATCAATGACAGTTTTGCCTATAATGTCAAAATGCACTTATTAGGATAATGAAATAATTATTAAATCTATATATTCAATATAATTAGTTGGAAAAATCATGGCATATGTGCTACGATGTCCATAAAGCATTTTGGATGTCAAGGTAATTAGTTAATTGCTCGTCCCTCATAAGACGGTATGTCATATACCAGCGAATTTTAGCGGTCTGATGGTAAGAGACCTGGAAAACGGCAAACGTGGATGCAGCAACGTAGGAGACTGTATTTGATGAAAACGGCACTAGAGAACGTACATGATTGGAACTTCGAAATCAATTACAATACAGTAACGGCAGTCGTAGAATTTTCCATACATTTTGTCAGTACCGAACAATATCCATTACTAGAGTATCTTTTAACGAACGGTACGAAATCACTGTTGTTACTCCCCGATGACTGGAAACTCTACGAGGAGCATCTATCTGATAACGAATATCGGTACTACCTCGGCGGATGCATCAGAGCTTTCGATATCGATACGCTTATTGAAATATTGTCTTCAAATTTCCCCTGCATCTATTCGCGATTGAAAAAAAATTCGATTGACGCACTGCTGCACCACGATCAGCAAGCCATACACGGTCCCGCTCGCTTAATCGGAGAACCTGACCGCTATCGATTCTTAAACTGCATTCTCAACGCGAAGAAACAACTTAAATCCTCCTGAACGACATCTTATTCTGAAAATTATTGTATGCCGACATACGAGCGATTATAATTACCCCATTATTGTTAAAACATTGGCAATTATGCCGGTATTCTGCAAGGTAGGGGTTAAACATGAATGGGAGAGTCCTCGCTTTTCTTATGGTATCAATCATCATAGTAGGAACAGGGTGCCAGACTGTCGGTGTGTACGAGACAAAAAGTACACCCTATTCAGAACCGATCTATGAGACGCAAACTATTCCCTATAAGCATACCTACCTCGAAGATGTCGTGATTCCGTATGAAGCTGAGGAAATCGTTCCGATAAAAGTGCAACTCCAGCCGATCGTAACCGAGAGTAAAACGGTTGCTCTTTTAAGATTCGCCGGAGCAGTAAAGGAGACGAACGAACAAGCAGTTGCAGGAATTCAACTGGGCTTCGAGCAAGTACAGAATGAACTGTATTATAAAGAAAATCCTCAGCGTAAAGTCGAATTTATCAGAAGAATCGCTCTAACCAATATCTTAAGCGAAAGTCAGTTGTATGATCTGGGACCCGAAGTATACGAGACGCTGAAAAAACAATTCGACATAGACTATATCTGTACTGCAACTATGTTATCGCCTATCGATTATATCGTAGAATTACAAATACAGGATATGCAAGGGAATGTATTGCTCAGCGGATTACCCGGTGTGTTTGAAGGGAATTCCTGGATCGATATCGGAAGAAAAATCGGTTACTTCGCGCTTGATTATCGCTATAAAACCGAATTAGTACCGAAAATGATACCAAAAACCAGAATAGAACAAGTACAGAAATCAGAAACACTCTATCGGGAAGAACGGGTTCAGACAGGTGTGGTAACGAAGTATAATAGCTCCAGAGTAAAAACCGGGGAAAAGGTTGAAGTCATACCTGAAGCCATGGCAGCAGTAGTAATTTCGATTCTTCTGCTCATCATCGTGGGAGTTACACAATAACAAGCTAGTCGATTCTGCCCAGTTCCGACGCCAGCTGTTCGAGACGATGTACTGCATTTTGTATGGCGACGAATCTGCGATCGTTCAGAGTTTTTTGAAGGGGATTATCATCGGTTAGCGTACTCATGTATTGTTCATCTCTGGTCGCAGCCTGTTCGCAGAAAATGGTGAAACATTCGACGGAATTATCGTTTTCTCTATAGCAATCGAGGTGATCTTTAACACATGAGTCGGTTTCATCTGCTGCTGTTACTGTTTCATAACGTAATTGATCAGCTAATTCACGGTTGTTGGAGATTACGGCTTAGGTGAGCCATTGATCCGCGAAAACTGAGCCAGCCGTTTCACTAAAATTGAGCCAGCTGGAGGGAGGCACCCTCCAACCGGGAAAAATACTACAGTTCACCAGGATACTTC
>JAAYDK010000108.1 GCA_012729295.1 Spirochaetales bacterium
ACTCGTAAGAACCATAAAAAATATGGGAGGTATCGCGCCGAAGCTCGTCTGCCCCGGTTTCGATGGAATGCCAGACCGCATAGTGCTTTTACCGGGTGGCAGAATTGCATTCGTCGAGGCGAAAGCTCCCGGCAAGGTACCGCGTCCTCTGCAGGTAGCAAGGCATGAAATGCTTCGGCAACTCGGGTTTAAGGTATATGTCCTTGACGATGAGGGGCAAATACCAAAAATAATCAAAGAGATTGGAAGTGATGCCGTATGATGAGACGCTATAAATGCGATTGGTGTGAAAAAGAATTTGAGCGGCTGGAGTGTTACATGAAAGGCAAAAAGCACGCCTTCTGTTCACGGCAGTGTTTAGCGGATTTTAGCAATAAAAGCAAAAATCCTGATGGGTATTCAAAATTAAAGGATTTCACCAATATCAGTCATCATATGACAAAACTCAATAAAACTATGAACCCAACAAGGATGACGATTGAGACAAGAACCAAATTAAGAAAAGCTCGTCTTGGTACGGGCAACTGTAACGGTTACTCAAAAATTTACGGGAGATCCGCCCATAGAGTAATTATGGAAGAGTTGTTAGGTAGGCCGCTTTCTACCGAAGAGGTCATACATCATCGTGACGGAAACCGATATAACAATATTCCAGAAAACCTCGTGGTTTTTCCTACAGCCAGTGATCACGCCAAATTTCATTTTGAATTCAGATGGTTCATACGACAATTGAAAAGAATACAGGAGGTAGAAGATGCTGACTCGCAATGACCTCCACTATTACCAGAAGTTTAGTATTGATTTCATCGAAAATCACCCAACATCTGCGATTTTTCTTGATTGCGGTTTAGGAAAAACGGTCATAACACTGACCGCACTTGCCAACCTTCTCTTTGATAGCTTCGAAGCGCACCGAATTCTTGTAATCGCCCCTTTGCGAGTGGCACGGGAAACATGGCCTGCTGAGGCGGATAAGTGGAATCACCTACAGAACCTCATCTGCTCCGTGGCAGTCGGCACGGGGGCTGAACGGCGAGCGGCGCTTCTGAAATCTGCCGATATCTACATAATAAACCGAGAAAACGTTCATTGGCTCATTGATGAGAGCGGTTTGCCGTTTGACTATGACACCGTCGTGATAGACGAACTCTCATCTTTCAAAAACGGGCAGTCGAAAAGGTTTAAGAGCCTTATGAAAGTAAGACCAAAGGTGAAGCGGATTATTGGACTTACCGGCACTCCCGCGTCCAACGGTCTTATGGATTTATGGGCGGAGTTCCGTCTGCTTGATATGGGGCAGCGCCTCGGACGGTTTATCACCCACTACCGAAACGAGTACTTCACCCCCGACAAGCGAGGTGGCATGGTGGTTTTCAGCTACAAGCCACTACCGGAAGCGGAGC
Source organism: Spirochaetales bacterium (assembly GCA_012729295.1). Classification (GTDB taxonomy): domain Bacteria; phylum Spirochaetota; class Spirochaetia; order Sphaerochaetales; family Sphaerochaetaceae; genus JAAYDK01. The sequence goes on from JAAYDK010000108.1 coordinate 1,404, forward strand.
GGCGTATCTACGATAAGATATCCGACATCACCATTTCCATGAAGTCTGCCGACTTTTTGAAAATGCCGGAACTGGTCAGCGGCGAATACACAGTCCGGCTTTCCGATGAGGAGGGCAAGAAATACGATGAACTAAAAAAAGAGCTGGTGCTTGCATTGCCTGAGGGCGAGATAACCGCCGCCAATGCCGCCTCCCTCACCGGCAAGCTCTCTCAGATGGCAAACGGTGCGGTCTATGCTGACGACGGGTCGGTTACCCACATCCACGAAAGAAAGCTTGACGCCTTGGAGGATTTAATCGAAGCCGCGAATGGCAAGCCCGTACTTGTGGCGTACTGGTTCAAGCACGACCTTGCCCGCATTACAGAGCGATTGCATAAACTCCGTGTTTCATTCTCCAAGCTCGACAGCGCCGATTCTATCAAACGGTGGAACATCGGCGAGCTTCCCGTGGCGCTTATCCACCCCACCTCTGCGGGACACGGCTTGAACCTTCAGTCCGGCGGCTCGTGTATTATTTGGTTCGGGCTGACATGGTCACTGGAACTCTATCAGCAAACCAACGCCCGCCTCTGGCGACAGGGGCAAAACGCCGAAACGGTCGTGGTGCAGCACATCGTTACCAAAGGCACTATCGACGAGCGGATTTTGAGGGTGTTATCCAAGAAGGACAGCACCCAAGCCGCCCTGATTGATGCCGTCAAGGCTGATCTGCAAATCTAAGACAATCTACGACAATCCGTGCCAATCCGAGGGAAATAAAAATATCGGAGGTACAGATTATGAATCCATACGAAGAACTGGCAAACGCCATCGTCCTGCAGGCGGTCAAGGACTATCGGTTGCACGATGATGAAAATGAGCTTGCCGGTATTGAACGCTTCTTCCGTTCGGGCTGGTTTGGCATTCTGACAAACATTAACCCGGAAATGCTGATAGCAAAGCTGAGGGAGGAAAAGGTACGCTATGAATACTAAAACCTACCT
>JAAYDK010000109.1 GCA_012729295.1 Spirochaetales bacterium
AAGATTTGATAAATACATAAGGACCAGGAACATCCCGAGTATGCATCCACCAATCGTTTCCCTTGACCCATGAGCGAAGTAATTCGTCGTTTTCTTTCGAATTTCTTCCGACTAAGATGGTGAATTGATTCGAAAAGAAACGCAGACCGGGGGCTTTAGCATACGGATCCTTGATCGGTTGTAGTGATGATTCATCCTTGCCCGATATGAATGCTTTCAACCGATCGATTGAAGAATCGTCGTTCGGATGGTCTAGTATGTCGTCAAAGCGCGACGTTATCTGCCTTCGACGTTCTACTATTTGTTGATACTCAGCAGACAGATGTTCGTATGCACCTTTTGCTTTGTGATACTTCCTGTAATACTCTTCGATATTCTGTGCTGGACTTAACGATCGATCCATCGCTATGCTGACCGTATTGGTATCGGGCTGTGTGTAATCGATGACCGTAGCCCATTCGGTGTCGCTTTGCAGCAGATGACGTGAAGCAGAAAGAAGGTCGGCTGTTTTTTTGTACGATTCGTAATGCTCTAGCTGTTTTAATCGTGTGAGAATTGATTTCTCGATACTATCAATTTCTGCTAATTCCATATCGCGCATGTTATTAATTGTTTCGAGTAGTGATTCAATCGATTGTTCGCTTCGCCGGCGGTACGTTAACTCGATGAACCTGTTAAATGAACTATCATCCGGGTAGCTTCGTATTTCGAAATCTTTTTGGGCAGACAGTTCTGGGTAAACAAATTGTGTTGAGCTCATTTCATTCCGGTTAGGTCTTCTATACATCAGATCCATGATCGTATTGTTCTCGTCGGTCACGAAAATGTTTGCCTGCGAACCGCTAAAGAGCCGAATAATCATACATAACTGCTTGCCATACCGGTCAAGCTCAAGTGTAACAAGCCTGTCATACTGAGATTGAACAACGCCCGTGATGCTTGCTTGTTCAACATGCGCTCGTAAAAATTGAATGAAACGTTGCAGCTTTACTGTTTTTTTTGGCTTTATTTCGTTAAGCGTATCGGTCACGGCATGCATTCTGCTGTCGAGACTTCCTATTTCGATATAGAAATACCAGCGGCCTTGTTCTTTGTTGAATAATTCCATAAGCAATCCGTGAAAACCTATCTGATGGGTTTTTTGGATGATGCTTCCTGTCAGAGGAAGTTCGGAGAGAATAAGCGCTATTTCTCGCCAGTTCATCGACATCAGCCGACAACCTCCTCGTTATTCGCCTCGCCGGTATGGATTTGAAATGCTTTTGAGATATCACCAGCTAAATAGAAGGAGCCCGTACAAAGAATAGCTTTATCAACAGGCGTAACCGATAAAGCCAGTTCGACCGCTTTCAACGGATCTTTTTCCAAAAAGACCCTATGAAAAGAGTTTTGGCCGATCTCTTCTTTGAACATGATAAATAGGGCTTCTGGATCGCTTTTTTTAAATGTTCCCGGTCTGGAGACAATGATGTGTTCGAAAAACGGCAGCAATAGCCGAATCATATGGGCATGATCTTTGTCTAAAAGCGCTCCGTAGATAACGGTATGCCGGCTGCCGGGATGTATCTGGCTAAATGAATTCATCAGATGCCTGAGACTTTGTACGGTATGCGCTCCGTCTACATAGAATGCCGGTGATACCGAAATGCGCTGCATCCTTCCCGGTAGTTTCGCTTTTTCTATAGCGCCTTCGGTTATATGAATTTGATAGAGATGTAAATGCTTGAGCACGGTAAGTGCCAATGCGGCATTTTCGGCCTGAACCTCTCCGAGCATACTCAAGCTCAGACGTGTCTCTTCCATCTGTTTCCAGGTAATGGTACAAATTTCGGCAAGATCGGTAGTATGCGTCGCTATCGCTTCGACTTCGATTTCTAGTTCAGTCAAATGGCTGCCGACAGAGGCTGCTTCCTCGCGAAATACGCGTTTAGCAGCATCTACTTGTCTCGAAATGAAAGAAGGAACGCCTTTTTTAATGATTTTGGCTTTCTCAGCTGCGATTAAAGCAATCGTATTGCCTAATACAGCAGTATGTTCCAACTCGATTGGAGTAATTACGGAGGCTTGAGGCATAATAGTGTTTGTTGCGTCGAGCCTTCCACCCAATCCCGTTTCGATTACCGCCCATTGACAACCTGTTGTCTCGAACAAGACAAATGCATAAGTGGTGTATAATTCGAATGCGGTAGGATCGGTAGGCCCATACTCGTCGTGAAAAGAAAAATCCTTGAGTCTGCGCACCAATTCATTTGCGGCATCAACGAGTTCAGTCTCTGGAATGAACGAACCGGCAAAGGTAAAGCGTTCCCGATAGTCGATCAGATGTGGTGAAAGATACAGTCCCGTTTTATAACCAAGTGCCTTGATTCCATTGGCGATCATGCAGGCGGTCGAACCTTTTCCCTTTGAACCTGCAACATGTATCGATTTGAACGATCGTTCGGGATGATCAATATAATCGAGAATCGCGTGCATGCGATCGAGTCGGTACTCGCGAACCGAATAGGATCCGGTACGTTTTTCAAGGTTGGCAAATGATTCCATATACTGGCAAAACTGATCGAAATCTGTAAAATTCATGAAAGTACTGTAGTATAGGGATAAAGTTTGGTCAATTGGAGACACATTTGTAACACGATTACTGCTATTGATTATAACAACTTGACATAACGCGACAGAATGTTCATTTCAAGGATTGATTTATTTATCCTATAGGTCTATATTAGCATTGAATTACGGTATGCATAATCGTTTGCACTGCCGTATCAGTATGTCTCGACATTTACTCCGTTGAAAAGGGAGAATTACTATGGCTGTAACATCAAAAGCCCGTCCTTGGGATTTCCTGCAAGCTTACCGGGGGACAGAGTTCTCAGGCGAATGGCCCACGATTCCCCAGGTATTCGATATTACCTGTAAGAGGTTTCCGCAAAATCGCTGCTTTACCGCATTTGCTCCAATTGAGCTTTCGCTGACTTACGAGCAGGCCCGTAAGAAGATTCTTGAGGTTGCCGGTTATCTTCAGAGTAAAGCTATCGGATTTGGCAGCAAAGTCGCCGTTACCGGTAAAAATAGCCCTGAATGGGCAATAGCGTATCTTGCTATTCTTTATACCGGAGCGACAGTGGTCCCGCTCGATTATCAGCTGAAGGATGAAGAAATCGACTATCTGCTCTCTTTTGCCGGCGTCGAGTACCTGTTTGTCGATGCAGAGCGCATTGATGCGGTTGGCAAAACCGGCAAGGTACAGTTGAAGGAACTGATTTCACTTGAAGCAGGCCATCCTTCCTATATCATGGACAAGGCCTCTCCGTTCGATTCTTCCTCAAAAAAAGCTACTGAAAGCGATCTTGCTGCGATTTTGTTCACCAGTGGTACGACCGGTAAAGCCAAGGGGGTAATGCTTACCCATTCCAATTTAATCTCGGACTGTTTTCTAGCTCAAGATTTGCTGACAGTCCTGCCGACGGATGTGTTCTATGCCCTGCTTCCCATCCATCATTCGTATACGATGTTGGCAGTGTTCATCGAAGCGATTTCCGTCGGTGCGGAAATCGTGTTCGGTAAGAAACTTATCGTTACCCAGATCTTGAAAGAATTGAAGAAGGGAAAGGTAACCATGTTCCTTGCCGTTCCGATGTTGTTTAACAAGATGCTCAAAGGTTTGATGAACGGCATTCGTGAGAAAGGCGTGCTCGTGTACGGTCTGATTAGATTTTTAATGATGATCAGCGGTGTCATAAAGAAGATTACCAAGAAGAATGTCGGCCATAAGATGTTTAACGGACTCTTGGCAAAACTTTCTTTGGACAACATCCGTATCGCAATCTGCGGGGGAGGTCCGCTCCCATCGTCTACGTTTAAAATGTTTAATGAACTCGGAATCGATTTCGTACAGGGGTACGGCCTCACCGAAACAAGCCCGATAATTACCCTGAACCCGATCGAAGCCTACATTGAACGTTCCGTCGGAAAAGTCCTGCCGAGAACGGAGATGAAAATTCTCGATCCGGACGACCGGGGAATCGGAGAGATTGCCGTTAAAGGTCCGATGGTCATGCAGGGGTATTATAAAAATCCCGATGCGACTGCAGAAATATTCGACGAAGACGGCTGGCTGAAGACCGGAGACGTCGGATACCTCGATGCGAACAACTATCTGTATCTGACCGGGCGCAAGAAATCGTTGATTGTCACCGAAGGCGGAAAAAACGTATTCCCTGAAGAGATAGAAGATGAGTTCCAGCTTTTTGACGAAATAGACCAGATTTGTATTTTGGGATACGTGCTCGATGCAAAAATGAAAACCGAAGGAATTCGAGCTTTGATTCATCCTTCAGAAAAATATGTAGAGACGATGAGTGCTTCATTTGCTGATGGAAAGCGGCGCAATGAAGAGATGCTCAAACATATGCAGGAAATTGTTGATAAGGTGAACAAGGACTTGCTTCCTTATAAGCGAATCAGTAGAGTAGACTTGGTTGACGAACCGTTTGAGATGTCCTCGACTAAAAAAATCAAACGCTTCATCTACGCCGAAAAGTACAAGTATCTCTAGGAGTTCGGATGGACAGTCGTGTAAGAAATTTCCTCAGGCAGCGTGCTCATGAACGTAAGAGCGTTGTCATGGTAGGAAAGATGGGAGTCGACGAGCGCGTCGCACAAGCACTTAGCGAAGCGCTTACCGCTCATGAGTTAGTTAAAGTAAAACTACTCGGTCATGCTGATGAACGCAGGACCTTGGCCGATCAATTAGCCAAAATGACACAATCTGAAGTTGTTTCTATCATCGGGAATATCGTGACGCTGTTCAAGCAAAACGAAGACCCACAGAAGCGGCTTGTACATATACCAAAAGAATTACGTTACTAGTGTCTTATTGCAGCGGCCCTCTATAGACGTTGACTCCTTGTTTTATCAGTCTTCGTGTATGGATTTCCAGTCTTGAGGTAAAATCGACGAAATTCTTCTTATGTTTCGGCAACCAGAGGGCTTCGCTTATCGCACATAGCCGGGGGAATAGCATATACTCTGCTCGTTCTTCGCTACAAATCTTTTCTGTCCATACATTAGCCTGTCCTCCGAGCATTAGGTTGCGATTTCCCTCGGGAATTGAAAACTCATACGATGAGCGGACGGTATTCACACCGATAGTACCCGGCTCCTCAGGCGTGTCCAGATGACGGTAATCGAGATAACATCCGTCGAGTTTTGGACACATCACAACCTGATATCCTTCTTTTGCAAACCGTAGAGCGCTTTCGCTATTTCTCCAGACCATGACGATGCATTGTTTTGAAACGCGCTTGTGTTCTTCGGTATCGGATACGTCATCCCAACAAATCGGAATCTTTTTTGAATCGGTCGCCACCCGAATCATCTCATTGGTAAACCACCGTTGGAGTCCTGAAGAAGATGCAATGTGTAAGTCTTTCATTCTTGCCTTACAAAGCGAACACTCCTGCCAGCGCACAGTCGGACATTCGTCTCCTCCGATATGGATATAGCGAGATGGAAACAGCTCGGCAACTTCACGAATCACAGTCTTGGCGAATGTGATTGCATCATCGTTGCCCATGCACAACACATCTTCAAATATACCGCCGTCTGTGGCAATAGAGTACGGACCTTTCGTACATCCGAATGCGGGGTAGGCTGAAAGGGCACCGAGCATGTGTCCAGGCATGTCGATTTCAGCAATTACTTCGATATGCCTGGCAGACGCAAAGGCAATAATCTCACGAATCTCTTCATTCGAGTATGAGCTTGAGTTTCGGTGTACTAGCTTCGGGTAGTCTTTCACAGGTATCGTCCAACCCTGATCATCGGTAAGGTGCCAGTGGAATCGATTCAGCCTATGCTGGGCTGCAAGATCCAGTAGTTTTTTAATAAACTCAACAGTGAAAAAATGACGCGCCGTATCAAGCATGAAGCCACGCCATGCATAAGATGGACCGTCACAGATAGTACTACAGGGAATGAGTGTTTCGAATGTGGCAAAAAGCTGTCTAAGAATCTGAACTGCATACCAGATTCCTTCGGCCGAAGAGGATTCGCACAGAATCGAATCAGGCTCTATCTCTATTCGGTAGGCACATTCCGAAACAGATTCGGTTTCAACACGCTGGCGTAACTGAACCACTGATTTCGTATGCCCGGCGTGTCTACCGATAGGGAGGGCGAGCATATCGGATGCAAGCAACGCTTCATTGAGCAACGGTTCGTCGAATGCAAGATACGCTTCACGAACATCACAGAATCCAAGTTTGTCGTTGACTATCAGCGGCTTGGGAACGAGGACTTCGCTTGCTTTCAGATTACAAAACGCCTGCATGTGCAAATTACAACATGCAACGTACGTCTTGTCCAGAACATTTCATGTGAACTAAGAGCGCTTCTGTCGCTCCAATGTAAGCGTAATGGAAGGTCGGTCACATACTTCGCTCGGCCCGTAATACTGAATTGCACCTGGGTAGGTAAACGAAGTGTGTACTGCCCAATCGTCACGATGGGAAGCAAAATACTTGAAAGGAGCTCCGTCCAAATCCACCAGTGCCTTTTTAATAACCGGCTTGTGTTGACCGTGCCGCGTTTCCATATTCATCATCATCGTAATCGGTACTCCGCCAGAGCGCCATTGATCGGCACTCTCGGTAAGGTTGGTTACCGATGAGAGGTACCCGCTACAACCGTGTGCGATGAGCATAGCCGCAGTATACCCAAGGCTATAGCAATAATCCGCATCGAAATTCGACGGGAATGCACAGCGCCCTTCATAACCAAAGAAATGGGTCTGAGTGCTGAACGACCCTGTATATGTTCCTGCCGTACTCATGGCCGTAAGTTGCGCTTGCACCATCTCAGCGAGAAGCTTTTCAGTCTCTATCCTTGAAACCTGAACGTTTCCGTGTGGATCTCTATCCATCAGTAGCTGTTGGCATATAGCGACCGGCAGGGAAGAAAATACTTGTGACGATCTCGAGGAAAGCTTACTGCTTACAAATGACTTTTGGCTCTCCCAATCGATGAGTTTTCCGTAATCTTCATGATATTTCGCCAGAAGATCGTTCAATTCGGAAATAAGGGCCTTAACTTCGGGGATGAATTCGATTACTCCTTCGGGAATAAGAACAACCCCGAAGTTTTGCTTCAGAGTCGCACGTTTGGCAACCGCTGCAGCTATCATATCGACAATCTGTTCGAGAGACATTTTTCGTTGCTCGATCTCTTCCGAAATCAGGCATATGTTTGGCTGAGTCTGCAGAGCACATTCAAGTGCGATATGGCTAGCGCTGCGTCCCATCAATTTAATGAAATGCCAGTATTTTTTTGCACTGTTTGCGTCGCGTTCGATATTGCCGATCAATTCGCTGTATGTTTTTACCGCGGTATCGAATCCAAACGATACTTCGATAGAATCGTTTTTCAGGTCGCCGTCGATAGTCTTTGGGCAACCGATGACGCGTATCGGATGTTTCTTCTGCAGAAAATATTCGGCGAGTACGGCTGCATTGGTATTTGAATCATCACCACCGATAATGACCAGCGCATCGATAGCATGCTGTTTGCACACCTTAGCACATGTTTCGAACTGTTGCTCGGTTTCCAATTTCGTACGACCGCTGCCTATGATATCGAATCCTCCCGTATTGCGGTATTCGCTGATAAGCGTATCGGTGATTTCAAGTGTGTCGTTTTTTAGGATGCCTGACGGACCGCCTTTGAATCCGATTAAACGCGATGCCGGATTGAGTGCTTTCAACGCGTCGAACAGGCCGCTGATGACGTTGTGGCCGCCGGGAGCCTGTCCGCCTGAAAGAATGACCCCGACATGAATTGAATCGAAAGTCTGCGTGTTTTGCCCTTGCTCGAATGTAATCATCGGCATTCCGTACGTATTCGGGAAAAGCTCTCTGATAGCATCTCGGTCGGTAGCACTTTCGGTATTTGTACCGCGTTTGGCGACGATTGAACAAATGTCATTTCGAAGCATCGAAGGTAGTTTCGGGCAATACTGATATCTTGCTTCCTGTAACGGTGAATATTTCATGGTTCATCTCCATTGCGGCTAGTCTAATTCGGCAAAAGTATAGCGATTTTGCAAATCTATGGCAATACAAGTGTATTAATCGGAATCGGTATGGTAACATATGACGATTAGGGCGGAGGGGCCATGAGAGAGATTATCCCGATAAATTATAGGTGGAAATTTATTGCTCAGGACAATCCAATTTTCGGTTCGGTCGATTATGACGACAGCGATTGGCAGGTCGTAGATATCCCTCATACTTTTGTTGAATTACCACTTCATTATCTGGACGATCAGATCTTCTGCTTTACCGGTTGGTATCGTGTGCACCTTGATACGGCTGCCGTACATCGATTCGCAAAAGCATTTCTTCGTTTCGAGGCTGTTGCGACGTATGCCGAAGTCTACATCAACGGACAGTTGGCCGGTACTCACAAGGGGGGATATACCCCGTTTGTCGTAGCGATTCCCTCTTTGGTTTCTTCGGACAACCTACTGATTGCCGTACGGGTGGATGCGTCAGAGCGCCCGGAAATTCCTCCGTTCGGTAATGTAATCGATTATCTGACCTTTGGAGGCATCTACAGGGAAGTCTGTCTAGACCTCGTACACGAAGCATATATCGAAGATGTGTGTATCAGAACACACGATATTCTTACACAGAAAAAACGTATCGAAGCGGATATTCGGATATCCCAATCGGTCACACAGGATATGTCGGTTCACGTATCGGTGTTTGATGGTGAAGGCAGGCAAATCCTGAAAGCACAGGCAGCTTCGGCAACGAAAAATCTTTTTAGGTACGAAGACATTGCCCCTGAAGTCCAGTTGTGGGATACCGAACGTCCGGTCTTGTATTGCTTAAACACGAAATTATTTATTGGCGACGAATTAATCGACGAATCAGAGGTTCGTTTCGCCTTCAGAGAGATACGTTGTACCCCATCCGGAATGTTGATTAATGGTATTTCTAGACAACTTAGAGGTTTGAACAGGCACCAGTCGTACCCGTACGTCGGATACGCGATGCCCGCTTCGCAACAACGTGCAGATGCAGATGTATTGAAATATGAATTGGGCGTAGATATCGTACGTACAAGCCATTATCCTCAACATCGTGCATTTCTCGACCGGTGCGACGAGATCGGATTACTTGTTTTTCCGGAGATTCCCGGATGGCAGTACGTGGGAAAGGATCAAGAATGGCGTTCTTTGATGTTGCTGCATGTACGCGAGATGATCGAGCGTGATCGAAACCATCCAAGCATCGTTCTGTGGGGAGTCAGGATCAACGAATCAGCTGACGATGACGAATTATACTCGCGGGCTAACGAATTGGCCAGATGGCTCGATCGTACGCGCCAAACGAGCGGGGTGCGCAATTTTGCAGGCAGCCACCTGATTGAGGATGTCTATTCCTACAACGATTTTATTCACCGTGGCGATAATCGTGCACTCGGCGATCCCGATACGATATGTAAGAAGGCGCGTGCTCCGTTCATCGTAAGCGAACATACGGGGCATATGTTTCCGACAAAAACGTTTGATCCGCCTGACAGAAGACTTGAACATGCCTTGCGCCATGCGAGAATCCTGAACGAAATGTACCGGACAAAACGAAGATGTGCGGTTATCGGATGGTGTATGTCCGATTATTATACCCATCGTTATTTCGGAAGCGGAGACCAAGTGTGTCATCACGGAGTCACCGATATGTTCAGGATCCCGAAACTTGCTGCAGCTATATACGCATCACAAAGCGATCGAGAGCCGGTATTGGTTGTTTCCAGCCAGATGGATATCGGGGATCACGCAGCGCACCATATCGGAAGCGTGTATGTATTTACCAACTGCGACGCTGTAAAAGTCAGCTACAATAACGAGCCTGTCGGGACGTATTTTCCCGATAGAAAACATTTTGCGTATCTACCGCACCCTCCGGTCGTTATTGATGATTTCATCGGTAACCGTCTTGATAAACTATCCGGTTTCTCCGATAACGATAAAAACCAACTCAGACACTTGTTGCTTCAGGCGTCTAAACGTGGCTTTGATTTACGCGTAAAAGATAAAATTTCTATGTGGCTGTTGTTGAAAAGAAAGAAGCTGTCGATATCGGATGCCGTCCGATTTTACGAAACTTACGTCGGATGGCTTGATTCAAAGGAACGGGAATGGACGTTCACCGGTATACGCAATGACCAGGAGGTTGCAATCGTCAGGCATAAGGCTTCGAAACATCCCAGGCTCGAGCTGTCTACACAGCGAGATAGTCTCATAGCAGATGGCCCCACCTACGATGTGGTAAAATTAACCGTACGCGCTGTTTCGGATACGGCGATGACATTGCCGTACTGCAACGATCCGCTGAGCATTGAGACCACCGGTCCTATTTCAGTAATAGGTCCTAGACTGGTATCGCTCTCGGGCGGTGCTGTCGGGGTGTATGTGAGAACTACCACAGGTCGAGGTACTGGGCTCATAACGGTTACTTCTTGCGCTCTTGGTTCTGCTTCCTTACAGTTAAAGGTGGTATAATGGATGGATTGTACTAGCCCAATTACAAATTACGATGATATATGGTTATTTATCGACGCCGATTCATGTCCGAAACCTTTGCGGTCAATCATTCTCAAAGCAATTCTAACACGTCAGGTTCCCGCACTATTTGTGGCAGATCGTGCGCTTCCCGATGTTGTCGAACTTATGAAAACGCAGGGACGCCTCGTACGGATGGCGATCGTTCCGAAAGGTACCGATAGCGCTGACGATTATCTCGTTCGTGGGATCAGAGCTAACAGTGTTGCGATTACTCGAGACGTCATACTAGCTGCGCGGCTTGCGGAGCGGGGTTCTACTGTATTGGATGATCGTGGAGGAGTGTTTACGAAAGAAACCGTACGCGAACGCTTATCGATGCGCAACCTCATGACTTCGTTGCGTGAACAGGGAATCTATGCTGAAAAAACACGCCCGCTATCAGCAAAAGACATACAGTTGTTTGCTAATGCGCTCGACCGCGAGCTTACCAAACTACAAAGAACGATACTTTCAGCTGATTGAAGCAATAGGCCGGACGTAGACATATTTGTTATACGATGAAAGTGAAGTTGCTGTGCATAGCAGACTCGGTGTCAGATCTCGACGCACTGCGCTGGTGCTTTACTGGCGATCAGACGTTCGAGCATCCCGTCGGAATCGCACTACTAGGCAATCAAAGAATTCCTGGCATGGTCCAGACGTACGATATTGCAGTGGCTATCGCACATTCGATGGTCTCGCTCGAACGGGTTGTACAGTTTCTTAGATTAGTACAAGCTGCAACACCGTGGTGCAGAATGCTGATCCTTTCTCCGATACACTTGCATGAAGAGCAATTGTGCCGGCTCGACGAGACAAGGCTCATGGTTGTTTCCGGTTTACGCAAAATCGATTCGATGCTATCGGTAGCAGAATATGTACTAAGCGCCTGCCAGGACAATTACGAACATGTCGATGATGTGCTGATTGATAGGCTTTCTGGGCGTGAGCGACAGATTCTTTCGTTGTTCTCAAACGGATACACTACAAAAGAAATCGCGTACGAATTGGGAATTTCGGTCAGTACTGTCGCTACGCATAGGAAAAGCTTGTATAGAAAGACGCAAGTAAACAGCATACAACAACTCATGCTGCTTGCTTCGAGAATCAATCGTCAAAACCCTATAGTAAAATCAAAAATCGGCTTGTTTTACCGCTCTGGGGAAGGGAATGACGTCGCGGATGTTCTGCATTCCGGTAACGTATTGCACAGCTCGTTCAAAGCCGAGTCCGAACCCTGCATGTGGAACACTGCCGAATCTCCGTAGATCGAGGTACCACCAATAATCTGCCGGATTTAGGTTGAGCAGGTTCATACGGTCCTGTAATACCTCAAGACGGCTTTCGCGTTCACTTCCTCCGATGATTTCACCAAGTCTCGGTACAAGGACATCCATCGCGCGTACGGTTTTACCATCATCGTTCAATTTCATATAGAAAGCTTTGATTTCTTTCGGGTAATCGGTAACGATTACGGGTCCTTTACACACGGTTTCAGACAGATATCGTTCGTGTTCCGTTTGTAAGTCGCTACCCCAGTGAACCGGATAATCGAATTGACCGTTTGCTTTTTCCAATTCTTTTACAGCATCCGTGTAGGTCATATGGCTGAAAGGTGTTTCGATTACTTGTTCCAGTACGTTGCGCAAACCCTTCTCGACAAATTGGGAAAAGAATTCCATGTCTTCCGTATTACGCGACAGCACCCTCTTGAAAAGGAATTTCAAAAACTGCTCGGCAACCGCCATGTTTCCTTCAAGCGTACAGAAAGCCATTTCAGGCTCTATCATCCAGAATTCGGCTAGATGACGTTTCGTATTGGAATTTTCTGCTCTGAAGGTCGGGCCGAATGTATAGATGTTTTTAAGCGCAAGTGCATAGGTTTCGCCTTCGAGTTGTCCGCTTACCGTAAGTTTGGCCTGCTTGCCGAAGAAATCTTTTGAATAATCCACAGAACCGTCGGGAAGTTTGGGAACATCTTTCAAATCAAGAGTCGTCACCAAGAATTGCTCTCCCGCTCCTTCTGCATCGCTAGCGCTGATGATAGGGGTGTGTACATATACGAATCCATGTTCCTGGAAAAATTCATGTACTGCGAACGAAAGCGTGTTACGGACTCTGGCTACTGCACCGATGGTGTTAGTACGCACACGCAGGTGCGCTATTTCCCGTAAAAATTCGAGGGTATGGCGTTTCTTTTGAAGCGGATAGGTGTCCACCGGAGCTTCTCCGAACAACTCAATGGTTTCGGCATGAAGTTCGACGGCCTGGTTCGTACCAATCGATTCGACTAGAACCCCGCTGCATGCAATAGCAGCTCCGGTATTGATTTTTCCAAGTAATTCAGGATTATTGAATAATGCAAGATCTACTACAATTTGCAATCCTTTCAACGAAGAACCGTCGTTCAATTCCAAAAAGCACACGGTCTTACTTTCGCGTTTTGTCCTGACCCATCCTTCCGCCACAACCTTTGTTCCGGCTTGCAGGCTTAGTAACTGGGCTATCCTTGCATTCATGGGAATTCTCCTTTGCCATATAGCGAGACTATTCCATGTTCAATATTCGTTTGTCAACAGGAATGGAATAACAAATGCCCTGTTCGCGTACTCTAGACAACCCTGACGTTTGACGGCTATAGTGTCAATATCGGAGGAGGCATGCTACTCATCATCGGTGAACCTTCATGTCGAGATACGCAAAAAGCCATCAGATTTTGCAAGGAACGGACGATTGCCTTTCAGTTTTTTAATTTGAGAAAGGATTCGTTAGCAGAAGGTCACTGGAACGTAATTTTTAGTGTGCTGGAACCTCAAACCCTTATCGATACCGAAAGTGCTTATTATAAAAAGGAAGGGTATGCGTGGAGAGTTTATGACGCTTCCGAAGAACTAAAGGCCCATCCCCAATTGCTCAAGACTCCCTTGTTGAAAGATGGGCATAAGGTTGTTCAAGGCTTCGATGAAGCGTGGCTTGAACGTCAGAGAGGAGCGGTACGGTGATCCGATATTCTGTTTTGGCCAGCGGTTCGTCCGGAAACGGATACGTCATCAGCGACGGCGAATGCGCTGTGCTATTCGATGCTGGGTTTTCATTACGAGAGATCAAACGCAGAGTGGTCAACGCCGGTATTGATTTTGCTACCGTACAAGCCTTGTTTTTGACTCATCTGCATCCGGATCACAGTCGTACTGCCGGTATATTTGCACGTCAGACGCTTTTACCTGTGTACATGCACGAGTCTCTCCAAATCGAGCCTGATATGGCAGCATTACGGATACCGGTACACCTATCGCATTATTTTACTCCGGGGTTGACGGTACGGCTCGGACCGTTTTCGATCGTTCCGTTTATTACAAGCCACGATAGCCCGAACTCAGTAGGTTTTTTTATTTCTGTTCGAGACAAGGCTTTTATGCTGCTGACCGATACAGGAATGATTTATCCGCATATGTTGGAGTTCGCCAGCCGCTGTGATGTACTGTTCCTTGAAGCAAATTACGATCCAGAACTTTTGAAAAACGGACCGTATCCATGGTTTTTAAAGCAAAGAATTTCGGGAAATGAAGGCCATCTCTCTAATTTGGAAGCTGTTCGTGTTTTAAGAGAAAGTAACGTAGCCCGTAAAGAGCGTAGGGAAGTCTATCTCTGCCATCTTTCAAAGATCAACAATAATCCGGAACGATTACAACAGTACCTTTCAGAACAGGACAGCCTGAATGCAGAATGTATTATCTGCCGACATGGCGAACAGTATGTCGCTGAAATCGATTGACCGACAGCCACGTCAAAGGAGTCAACTATAAACAATGAAAAACTTCGATAAGGTTTTTCACAGCTTAGATAGAGTATGTTTCATCCTTGGTCAACAAGGCATGGAGCGTCCTTATGAGCTTGTTCATAGTTGCCACCATGGCCTTCCTATGAGGAAATCCTTCCTCCCGTTTCTTGTGGTAGTAGGCATGGAAGACAATATTGTGTCGCATGCAGCTGTCAGCCATCAGGTACAGATACTTGCGCAGCAATGGATTTCCCCGCTTGGATATCTTCAAGGCCTTGCTGGTGTTTCCCGATTCGTAGATGCCTGGATCAGTGCCGGCAAACGCGATGAGCTTCTGGTAGGTGGCGAACTGGGTGATGTCGGGGATCTCGGAAAGGAAATGAGACGCAGTCACTTCGCCGATACCGGGAATGGAGGTGAGTATCTCCA
>JAAYDK010000110.1 GCA_012729295.1 Spirochaetales bacterium
CGGCAGATGTTTTAAAGGTGGCTCACCATGGTAGCGACACCTCTACCAACAGCACGTTCATCAAAACAGTAAACCCGTCGGTATCTGTCGTTCACGTCGGAAAGAACAATCCGTACGGGCATCCCGTCTATTCGGTATTGAAACGAATACCGGGGACGATCTACCGGACAGATCTCGACGGAACCGTCATTATTTCTCTCGATACAGACAATGCTGTTGCAGTAGAAACTGCGGCACAAACTTCGAATCCGTATTGGAAGCCTGTACTGTTTATAGGAGACCGTTCGACAATGCGCTATCATCTGCCCGATTGCAAGGTTTTGCCTACTGCAGCCGACCAGGTCGGTTTGTTCGGCCAAGAAGATGCAGAAGCATTGGGATATTCACCATGCGTTCAATGCAAACCGTAAGGAGTCATAATGAAATCTACACGTTTGGTTATTGATCGATTTGAAGGTATGTTTGCTGTCTGTGAGGCTGAAAATCATACAAATGTCTCAATACCGCTTACCTCGTTACCCGAAGGGTGTCGTGAAGGAGACATCATAACGAAGGTAGGTACCCGTTATACTATCGATCAGGCAGCAACCGCCGCGGATAAGCGTCGAATCGATGATAAGTTTAACAGCCTGCTTGCTCATCGAGAACTGGAGGAAGAAAGCGGTTCGCACTTGCCTTAAGGGCAAACATATAAGACTTTTTATTGGTCTCAATTTTCAAATCTTTCAACTCCACACAAAAATTGTTTTATGTTTGACAATAACTAAGGAGGGGTGTATCATAATACTAAGTTAAATATTTAACTACATAAAGTTAATTTTATACCAAAAACAAAGGAGAAAACTAGTATGAGAACACCGGTGAAAATTATCGTGAGCACTCTATTGATCCTCAGCATGTGTTTCACGATCAGTGCCCAAGGAGCGCAGGAAGCGGCAAAGCCGCAGATTAAGACCATCCGAGCGTTGGTATGGTCATCGACATATGATCAGGTTGTAGTTCCCAACAACATCGAAGCTGATTTCGAAGCTATGAATCCTGGTTATGATCTTCAATTCGAACGAATCGACTATGATAACCTTGACAAGCAGATTTTACTTGCACATGCAACTGGTAATGATTACGACATCATCCAGGTAAACCATTCTTCTATATCTCAGTTTGTGGCAGGAGGTGTGCTTGCTCCGCTTGACTCCTATGTAAAGAGTGGCAACATTGATCTATCCACCTATTCTCCTGCTGCTGTCGATGTTGGAAAAGTGAAAGGCGTCTCATATGCAATCCCGTTCGATCCCGATTGCCGCATCCTTGCATACAATGTAAAAATCCTAAAAGAATTGGGCATGGAAAGCCCCAAAACAACTGACGATATGTTGAAGATTGCCAAAGCAGCGTATGAAAAAGGCTATTATGCGATGGCAGGACAACTTTCAAAAATCATGTTCTGCATTTACGATCTTGGTGGTTTTCTGCTTTGCTTCGATACACATGTCTATGAAGAGATTGATGGAAAATATGTGGCGCAGCTGAATACTCCCGAAGCTAAGGCATATATGAATTGGGCAGTAGAAATGTACAAATACATGCCGAAAGATACAAATATCGACGATACTCTTGCCAGATCTATGTTTGCTCAGGGTAAAGTTGCAATGATGTGGTGGACGCCTTCCCAAATCAAGAGCGTCATTCCGAAGTTCCCGAACCGCTCTGATTTAGAATTCTCAGTGATGCCCGTCGGTCCGACTGGGAAAAACGGCTCTGCAATGGGTGGATATCATTGGGGAATCGGAGCTGGATCAAAGGCGAAGGATGCCGCTTGGGTGTTCATGGAATATGCTAACAAGCCTGAAAAACAAGCGTTATTGGCCAGAGGATTACCTGCAGACACCAAAGCATTCGATTATCCTCCATTCAATATTCCCGATTACAACATGTTCAGGGCTCAGCTTGAAACAAGCGAATACCCGTGTCCGTTGACTTCAGTTTTCCCGAAAGTTGCTGAAACTTGGCATCGTAGGTTTAGCGAAGCGCTGCTTGGAGTAATTTCCGTTGAAGAAGCCTGTAAGAAAGGACAGGAAGAAGTACAAGCTGTTCTAGATACGATTAATTAGGATAAGTGTATAATCATCTCCTGCGGGTTATTCCCGCAGGAGTCACATCAAAGAAGAAATGTACCCAATGAAACATAGAAATACTTACATCATCCCCTATGTGCTTATGACTCCGGCAGCGGTTATGCTTGGCCTGTTCATCCTATATCCTATGTTGATGAATATTATCACCAGTTTCCAGAGTTATAGTCTCGTTCAGATTGGGAGGCCATTCGTCGGTTTTGCTAACTATAAAGCACTGCTTACGGATGCGAGAATTTGGTCTGCCATCAAGAGGACTATTATCTGGACTCTTGTAAATCTTTGTTTTTCGTTAGCGCTGGGATTGGGTTCTGCATTGCTGCTTTCCACCCGATTTCGTGGAAACAATATTATTAAATCATTGATATTGATTCCATGGATATTGCCTTCCGTTATCACCGGCTACACTTGGTCGCTGATGCTAAATGAAGATGCAGGAATCATTACCTGGCTGTTGAAAACTCTGCAATTAGTAAGCAGAGATTTTTCTTGGTTCAGAACAGGCGCGCTTTCTATGACTGCTGCAATGATGGCAAATATATGGAGAGCGTTCCCGTTCTTTTCTCTGATGATTTTTGCAAAACTTAGCACTATACCGAATGATCATGTCGAAGCTGCATTGATTGAAGGGGTGAATAAACGACAGATGTTCACCTATGTATCCTTCCCTTATATTAAACCTGTAGTGGTGTCATGTACGTATCTCGTATTCATTTGGACATTCAATGCTTACGACATTATCAAAGTTATGACGAACGGCGGTCCAGCAGAATTGACGACGACTATGTCGATATTGGTTCAGAAGGAAGCTTTCCAATATTTCTCGTTAAGCAATGCTGCGACCATGAGCGTAATCATGTTTACACTAATGACTCTCATCATTCTCCTAGCCTATCTGTTGCTCAAGCTTGTCAGGAAGGTGAAGGCATGAAAAAATTAAAGATAGCCCCTCATTCGGTAAAACGATACTCAAAACCCGAAAAAACAGGAATAGGACTATTGGCATTATTATTATTCGTCTTAGTTCTTTTCCCGTTTTATTGGATTATTCTCACATCGTTCAAAGATACGTTACAGATTTACGATATTCCTCCTAGCTTGATTCCGAAAAAAATTGATTTCATGAATTATATTGCAGCCTTCACTCAATACAAAGTCGGAATGTTTTTAGGAAATAGCCTTAAGGTAACGGTCATGACGGTATTGGGTACGACGTTTGTAGCGACTCCGGCTGCATACTCACTCGCACGCTTAAAATTTAAAGGAAGTGCACAGATAAAGTCATTCCTCGGTATCACCCAGATGTTTCCTGTAGTAGTGCTGCTAGTCCCTCTGTTCATCTTTTGCAATAAATTGAACCTATATAATTCGCATGGCTCATTAATCCTCCCTTACATTGCAATGCAGACTCCAGTCTCGATTATCTTGCAGATGTCCTATTTCGTAGATGTACCTAAAGAAATGGAAGAGGCTGCAGTTATTGACGGATGTTCATTATTTCAATCATTTTTTTACATAATGCTGCCATTGGTAATTTCAGGTATCGTAGCAACAAGCATCTACACGTTCATTCAAGTATGGCAGGAGTTTTTGATTGCCTCATCGTTCATTACATCCCGAGATTTGTATACACTGACTGTCGGACTATCCACATTTAAAGGTGACGAGTTAACCGATTGGGGGGCGCTCATGGCGACAAGCGTTATCATTGCCATCCCTGCTATGATACTATTTACTAGTTCTCAAGACTTTTTTATTAATCGACTGGCCGGGGGTGTGAAGGAATGATTTCTCATGAAAAATTGTTTGAGGTAGCCGTTTCATATTATGTAAAGAAAAAACTACAACGAGAAATAGCCGAAGAACTCGGTGTTTCCCATGTTCAGGTAAGCAAATATCTTAAACAAGCCGAAGAGCGAGGCATCGTCTCCGTTACCATCAATCCTCCACATGTATCCCAAGGGGACCAGCGTTGGTACCAAGTAATGTTTAAAGAGATGTTTGGACTTGAGAATCTCATCCTCACACCCGGTGTAAGCAATACTGACAAGACTCATAATATTTTAATTGAATATGCTGCTAAATATATTACTGATCATTATCCGAATACACAGTTGAATATTGGCCTCGGATGGGGGAAAACCATATTCGATATGGCACATGTAAATTCTATCCCAGTAAAAAAGAACTTTTGGAATTATTATCCAGTCTGTGTCCCCAGACAAATCCGCGAGCAGGATTTTTATGATTATCGGCAAATCACTTCATCGTTTGTGAAAAATTGGGGCGGCACGATTGACCCGAGTGTCATTGAATTTTTCAGACTTTATACGTCATCGGAAGAACTCGCAAGACAGATTGAAAAGATTTGGGCTTCTTTGGATATCATGATTTTCGGTATCGGTATCTCCTTCACCAGATTACCTACATCTCGGGAACAGTTGTTTTCCGATTCAGTAGCGACCGAGGTGGGTAATAAGGATTTAGTGGGGGATATGGTTAATCATTATTTCGATATCGAAGGAAACATTTTTTCTCCGAGGAATGAGATTTCCCAAATTCCGTTGGAAATATTTAAGAAATTACCCAACACTATCGCGATTGCAACCGGCTTAAGAAAAGTCGTCAGTATCATTGGCGCATTGAGGACAGGTTTGGTAGGTACGTTGATAACCGATATTGAAACTGCAAAACATGTCGTAGAATATTTAAAATGAAGCGATCGAAAAAATTAGTTTGGAGTCGATGATGAAACACGTCTATGTGCTGAATATGAATCCAGGATTCGATAAAGTAATGGTTGTAGATTCAGAACCTCAAATCCCGAATGTTATCAGAACAGACGCAACACATTGGTTTCCATCAGGAAAGGGTTTAAACGTATCCCGTGTTTTTAAAACACTAGGATTTGATGCATATACCGTACTGCAAATCCTAGGGGGTCAATCGGGTAAAAATATCGCACGGTATTGCGAGATTCAAGGAATGCATACTGATAAC
>JAAYDK010000111.1 GCA_012729295.1 Spirochaetales bacterium
AAGATATGATCGGCAACTTCCTTTTGTATGCACCCTCTAGGAGGGCAAGTTTCGGAGTCAGAGAGTCGATAGCATCGATAACGATATCGATCTTTCCGTCGAATATGGTTTCCAGCGTATCTTCGTGGGCGAAAAGGTCCAACGCATCTACTACAGCTGCGCTGTTGATGTCGAGGATGCGTGCTTTTGCTGCTTCGACTTTTTTCTTCCCCAACGTCGATTCATTTGCGAGTAGCTGGCGGTTGATATTAGTCAGTCCGATGATATCGAAATCGACGATTTTAAAATGACCGACGCCACTTCTGGCAAGCGCCTCCATGGCGAATCCGCCCACGGCCCCCAAGCCGACAATGAGCACAGAGGCTCCAGATAGACGTTCGACTGCCTTGTCACCCAACAATCTACTTATTCGTATAAACCGCAGCATATTCATGGCATCGCCTCACCAACTCATCTACGCCGATTCCGAGTGCATCGGCGCATGTACCATAATGCATGGAAAGAATTTCAGGATAAGATAGAGCATCCTCTTCGGGTAGTGAATAGTTCCAAGGATAATCGGTCTCGAGCAAAAAGGATTTTGGTAGGGAAGACAAGTGCTTTTGCAACGTAACGTTTTTCCTCCATACGAAAGGACTGATAGATACCGTGCAGCCTAACGTGCTTGCTTCGCGTGCCGTTTCGACGGAACCGAGAAAGTTGTGCCACAACATGGGAATCTTCGGTTTCCTTTGACGAAGCAGTGTGACGAGAATCCCGTCGCAACGAACGATGTGAAACACGACCGGTCTGTTGCGCGATTCAGCGATATCGATCAGAGCGTTGCAGATAACGTGTTGAGTTTTCATGGGGACAGTGTGCTCGTATCGCCGGTCGAATCCGATTTCTCCGATTGCCGCACGCGGATTATCGTCTAAAAAGGATTCTATATTTCCTATCGCTTTAACTATTTCATCGTTTGGCGGGATATGTACAAATTCCTGGGGAAGCAATCCGTAAAAACAGACCGTATCTCTGCACAGCGGATCTTGTCTGAGAGAATCCCACTGGCTTGGTCCACTGGAAGCCGGCAACCCTACCCATTGGTCGTCCAGCACGGTAGCCGCAGGCAACGGTAGATGCAGATGAGCGTCTACCATTTAGATCCCCAGAACCAGGTGTTCGATAAAAATCTTGAGACCAAGGGCGGTCAATACACATCCTCCGATCATCTGCATCTTGTCACCGAATAGAAATCCGGTACGCTTCCCGAGTACGACACCTCCACAGGAGAGGATGAAGGTAATTGTCCCGATCACGAGAATCGACAACCAGATGTTGATTTGCAGCATACCGAATGTAATTCCGACAGCAAGCGCATCGATACTTGTTGCTACTGCGAGACCCAAAAGATCGCGCATACGCAGCCTACCGCCACACGGAACCGGACAACTGGCTCCCTCTTCTGTCAGTTTTCTCTTTTCAAGATATTGGGTCAGCCCGTCGACAAACATCTTGAAACCGATGAGAGCCAGCAGTACTAAAGCAATCCAATGGTCCATACGGGCGATAATCCGCTTGAACGACATTCCGGCAATCCATCCGATCAAAGGCATGGCGGCTTGGAAAAATCCAAATGTGATGCCGATCGCCAGCGGATATCTGGGGGTTCTGATATCGAGACACGCCCCTTGGGTAACCGCTACCGCAAATGCATCCATCGAAAGTCCGATAGCGATGCCAAAAACCGTCAGGAACTCTGAAGCACTCATAATATTTTTATTGTAGCAAGAAGCCTTTAAGGGGGCAAGACGATACCGCTCTGCAGATATGGAATTAATGTAAATCTTCTGTTACGATATAGATATTGGGAGGCGAAAGCTGCATGCCGGTTTTTATGAGCAACCTGGGCCTGCAATACCTTGTCGATTGCGACGTGCTTAAAGAACGCGAGATGCTCGATATGTTTGAGCGAAGCGAATCGCTGGTTACCGATGCGGGGATATATCGCGTGTATCGGTTTCGCAGTTCTGTCGAGTTGATTTTTAAAACAATTCCGACTCCGAACGAAATGAGAATCGTAGGCACCGATACACATTATGTAGGAGCAAGCCGCTGGTGTGTGCTGCCGATACAAGACATCACTACTCAAAGTGCCGATAGCTTATCTGCAATCGTTGCCTTCAGCGATCTCGACCAGGAGCATTTGTGTGTAACCCATATCGTAAAAGCATACGCAA
>JAAYDK010000465.1 GCA_012729295.1 Spirochaetales bacterium
ATCCGTGACCTCGATGTCAAAGCGGTTGTGCACAACAGGCCGTATGATGTTCTCCATATATTGATTCCTCCTTTAAATTGGCACCGGGCCGACCTGTGTGGCCGCTAAAGTGCAGGAATATGAAATATTGATTGAGGACTGTTCCTCATAATCATAGTCAGAGTAGTAGACGCGTTTGTTTATAAACGTTTCGACCATTGGTACAACCGTGACTGTGGAATCGTCCGCGTAGACGGGTTCAGGCGGAAATACCGCTGTGAAAACGGGAATCAGAAGCCAGCTTGTTTCCGAGGAATGAAATCGTAAGCTGCTATAGTTGTTCAAGTAAATCTGCACCCGCTGCTGAAAGGAAACCGGCTTATCTGCTGTAATGCGAAGTATGTTTCCATCAATTACAACAGATGCCGCGATCGGAGCTGATCCGATTAAAACATCAGGCACAATGGATAAAAAACTTGTTAACGGTAAGCGCTCCTGCATTTCATGACTGCAGGTAATCACATACTCCGTATCACTGGTTCTTTCGGTCGATACGATTTCAAAAACCGGATACTCTTTGCACGCACCAATGTAACAGTCCGGCTGCGGAATACTTGAGAGTGCATTATTGGACTCATCACCATAAGCAGTTATATATCGTATAGGCGTGACCTTTACATAGCAGTTCTCGACAATCTGTCCGTACACGCTTTCCGGGCGGACGCTCTGGCCCGCGTAATTACGTGAAGAAAGAACATATCTGAAGCCCCCGGTGTTTTCGCAAATAAAGCCGACCCGAAAGTCGTTCGTCCGAAAAACATTCAGAGTATCATTTCCGCTGCCGAGCTCGGTAATCTGTCGTTCGGTTTCCCAGACCAGCTCACCGCTATCCTGCAAGCACAGGGCTCGGTAGTATACCTCGCCGCCCTTTAGATAACCGACTATTAAACCTTGGTCGAGCAGTGGGTCGTCTGAGGACTGCCATGCCTGGCAAGCGGATATCTGCGAGACACCTTCTGCTAGCGGGATTCGTGTATCTGCATCGTTCCATTTTTGCACATACAGTGTGCCTCCGCTGACAAAGAAGATATATGGCGTCAGTTCAGTCCTGAGAAAGTACCATTGCTTCGAAGGGTCGAGTTCCCAGACTCCGTTAAATTCAATAGCGACCTCCGAAGCCGTACCCAAGGACCATACATAGTTCCAGGGGTTCTCCATATATGCAGGAAAACGACGTTCATAAATTTCTGCTATCCCGTTATCAATACAGCACGCGTAAGCGAGTGAAGGCGAGGTTTCTCCGCTAAGCTGACGGATGGCCACATCGCCAAAAGCAGCCGGAATATCTTTATGCATGAGCTCTGATAAGAGCGTGTTTGTTGTTGACTGGGTCGCTACGACACGCAGCCTCGGTGCAGAACCCGCGTCCTTAACCTGCGTGTTTTGCAGCAGCTTCTGACGCAGTTCGGCAGGCAGTATTTTCATATGGCCGCCTCCTTTGCCAGGAGCACGGTTGCTTTATACCAGTCTCCGGCTAACCGCTCAGAAAAGGAAAGTTCGATGATTCGCCCGTAGTAGAGTCCATGCTTCACCGAGACCTCAAGCAGCGCAGCGGTGTCCTCCGCGTTTTGAAGCAGGGCTTTACCGACTCTGTCCACATAAGCTGAAACAGCATAGGATACTGTCGGTTCACCGATGCGCTGAATATATACGCTGCCATCCAAAAGCTGCTGAGTGGTTCTAATAACTTCTTGCTTCACCTCAAGGCTAACAAAGTGAGAGATGCATATTCCGGTGGTTTCATTTTTTATATATGCCATCAGACGCGCACCTCCCGTCTCAATTCACCCATAATGATATCCACGACCCCGGAAAGCGCACCGCTGTCGGTTACACCTTCCACCCGAATGATACCGGTGTGCTCCATGAGTTGGCGAACAATGCCTCCTGAAGATGTATCGCGCACCGTCCTGCGGATATCCGCATCTATATCTAAGTCTGTGGGAATCGCACCTGTAATGTCTTTCTCCACACCTTTCATGGCATTGGCGAAACCTTCGCCGATACCAAGGCCCATGTTTTCACCGATTCCGGCGAATACCTTTGACGGAGAGTTGATACCCAGAAGGCTTTTTGCTCCATCCACGATACCGGAAAAGAAGCCGCTGACTTTTTCTCCGATCCAGCTTGCAAGAGATTTGATTCCTTCCCAAAGACCTGTCACGATATTCTTGCCGATTTCAAATACTGAACCGACCGCTTTTCCAAGGCCGGTCACGATGGCTGCGATGATCTCCGGTAGTTTTGCCACAAGCTGGGGTATGGCTTTTATCAGTCCAAACGCAAGTTGTATGGTAAGTTCAATGCCCATCTCAATGATGAGGGGCAGGTTGTCGGTAATAAAGTCAATGATAGTCATGATGATTTCGGGCAGGGCGTCAATTAGTTCAGGCAGCGCGTTCAGCAACCCTTCCGCAAGCCCCTGTATAATGGCAAATGCCGCTTCAAGGATTTGATCCATGCTGTCCAAAAGACCCTGCACGATGGTGATAATCGCCTCAACCGCCGCAGGAATCAGTTCCGGCAAAGCGGAACCAAGCCCCATCACGAGGGCGGTAATTAACTGTACCGCCGCATCAATGAGCAATGGCAGGTTATCAATCAGAGCTTTTACAATAGTCAACACCGCATCCACGGCAGCTGGGATGAGTTCGGGCAAAAGACTTAGGAGTGTTTCAAGCACTTGCGTAAATAGGTCAACCACCGTGGAGAGCAGTGTCGGCAATAAGTCCCCGATTGCCTTAAGTATACCGTCAAGGGCAGGCGGCAGGGCCTTGACGATATTCTCAATGACAGGCACGATGTTTTTCACCACGTGCCCGAACGCCTCGACCACATTGCCAATTAATAGTTCTATGTCTGCATCGGCGTTGCCAAGCCCGGCCATCAGGTTGCCGACGGCCGACTGCATACCAGCCATAGAGCCGCTGATGGTCTCCGTGGCTTCCTTAGCTGTCGTCCCGGTGATGCCCATTTCGGTTTGGATGACGTGGATTGCTTCGGTCAAATCCGAAAACGAAGACAGGTCATATTTGATGCCGGAGATTTTCTCGGCGTCGGCGAGCAACCGCTCCATTTCAGACTTGGTGCCGCCATAACCCAGCTTCAGATTGTCGAGCATCGTGTAGTTTTGCTTGGCAAAACCTTGGTATGC
>JAAYDK010000112.1 GCA_012729295.1 Spirochaetales bacterium
GTCGTCAAGTACAGATTTCTTTCGAGATTCGTACCATCGAGAATATTGATAATGGCATCCACTTTTTCGTTGACCAGATATGAACTGGCGATGCGTTCTTCGATAGTATTGGGAGACAACGAGTAGATTCCGGGAAGATCTTGAATCACGACATCCCTACGGCCTTTCAACTGGCCTTCTTTTTTCTCTACGGTTACTCCAGGCCAGTTCCCTACGTATTGAGAGCTTCCGGTAAGGGTATTGAACAACG
Organism: Spirochaetales bacterium; assembly: GCA_012729295.1. GTDB lineage: Bacteria > Spirochaetota > Spirochaetia > Sphaerochaetales > Sphaerochaetaceae > JAAYDK01. The sequence continues at coordinate 251 of JAAYDK010000112.1, forward strand.
TGGTCTTCCCGCAATTGGGGTTTCCTGCAAGCGCGATTACGGTCTTCATTTCTTTGATCCTTATGTTGTACAGCTCTAACAATAAGTAAACAGTATATGTATCAGTTTATATGAATGTGATGAGCGATTGTCTTGTTCAGTGCGAGTCGACTGTCCCGTACCTGAATAATCATATTCCCAAAATTATCGTTCACCAGAGAGACTGTTCCGCTCGGAACGATTCCGAATCCCGCTAACTGACGGCGAAGATGCTGTGGTCCGCTAATTTTACTTATCACATACGTCCGACCGATTCTTGCATGTGTCAATGGCATGACAATCCTCCACAAAAGTTAGCTATGCCTAACTTATAGCATCGGCACGGCTGCTTGTCAATCAGAAAGGGAATCTTTTCTATGAAAAATTACTAATATATTACATAAGACTATCCTGATGAATCCTTACCGAATCTTCTTTCTTATACACCAAAGGCATTCTATATTTGTTTTTCCGCCATACTACCGATGGGGGAATATAAGAACCGATGGCCTTCAGATCTTCTTGTGTGAGTGTAGGGCAGAGTGTAGTCCTCGCTTCCCAGGCCACAGTCGAATGAGTCAGAATCCTCAGCGACTCACTCACCAGGCGGCAGTCAGCTGCCGGTGAGCATATCTCTGCATACTTTTCCCACGGTGCTTTCACGTCCAGCGCTACATAGTCCACGATTCGATCATCCAAAAGTCTTGCAAGCATCGCGGGATTGCTACCATTGGTGTCGAGTTTCACGCAATAACCCAAAGCTTTCATCGATTCTAAGAAATCAGGCAAATCGGTATGGATTGTCGGTTCTCCTCCCGAAACGACGATGCCTTCGAGCAAGGCCGACCGGTCTTTCAGAAACCGATGGACATACAAAAAATCCATCGGTTTTACGCAGCGCTTTTTAATGAGTGTTCGGTTATGGCAGTAAAAACAATCGTAGTTGCAGCCTTGGGTGAATATCATACAGGCAATCTTTCCCGGATAATCGATCAGCGTAGTCTTTTGTAAAGCAGCGATGATCATAACGCCTTCCTATCGATCTTATAGGGAACACGCTGCATAAATTCCTCTTTCTTTCCCTTGTTGAAATCACGTACGGGACGCAGGTATCCGACGACCCTCGTCCATACTTCCGTCTGCTTGCCACAGTGAGGACACACAGGGACCTCTCCAGAAAGGTACCCGTGATCCTCACATGTGGAAAATGTTGGAGTGAACGAAAGATAAGGCAATCGGAAGCGCTTGAAGATCGTTTGAAGCAGACGTTTGGCAACAGTAATATCTTCGATTCTTTCACCGAGATACAGATGGAGTACTGTTCCTCCGGTGTAAAGACACTGCAGCTCATCTTGTTTCTCAAGCGTCTCGAAGATGTCGTCGGTATAACCGACTGGTAACTGCGACGAATTCGTGTAGTATGGTACCGAACTGCCCGCCGTGATGATATCGGGAAATTGAGCACGGTCCAGCTGCGCCAGACGATAACTGGTGCCTTCAGCTGGTGTCGCTTCAAGATTATAGTAATGGCCGCTAAGACGTTGATATGAAGCTATCTTATCGCGCAATACCTCGAGCGTCCTTATAGCAAACAACTGCCCGCGAGATGTGTGCAAAGCTCCTTCGTCACCGAACATATTCAGGCATGCTTCGGCCATACCTACGATTCCGATGGTACTGAAATGATTTGCCCAGTAGGACCCGTCGCGATCCTTTATCGGCTGCAGCCATCGTGCACTGAACGGATACATACCGCGTTCGGTCTCGCGTTCGATGACCTTGCGCTTCAGTTCCAGACTCTGGAATGCCAAGTCCGCCAGTTTGGCCACATGTACGAAATACTCCTGTTCGTTTTGAGAAAGATATGCCAGACGGGGTAAGTTGAGCGTGACCACTCCGATAGAACCTGTGAGCGGATTGGAACCGAATAGACCGCCTCCGCGCTTACGCAACTCACTTGTGTCGAGACGCAATCGACAACACATAGATAA
>JAAYDK010000113.1 GCA_012729295.1 Spirochaetales bacterium
GATTTGCCGAGGATGCAGCTTTAGAGACTCCTCCTGCATTTCCTGTTTAAGCGAGGTAAGAGATTATGAAATGGATACACGGAGGCGTCACCGCTCCAAAAGGTTTTTCAGCTGCCGCCTATGCAGCGGGGATAAAGAAGAAGAAACTAGACGTGGCGTTGCTAGTGAGTGATTGCAACGCTAGTATCGCCGGTGCGTTTACGACCAACCTTGTAAAAGCTGCCCCGGTAGTTTGGGACCAGCATATCGTAGAACAGCACATTCAAGTAAAAGCCATTGTCATCAACAGCGGAAATGCTAACGCATGTACAGGCAAACAAGGCGAACTCGACACCGAATCTATGGCGACAACCGTAGCCAAAACAATCGGTTGTGCAGTAGATGAGGTACTGGTATGTTCGACAGGCGTGATCGGAGTCCCGCTGCCGATGAGCAAAATACACAACGGTATAACGGAATGTGCAGCGGCACTCGGTAGCGATTCGGTGCATGCCGAACAGGCAGCTTTAGCAATCTGTACGACAGATACATTCGTCAAGCAGGCCTCTGTTGAATTCGAAATCGATGGGATTCCGGTTAGAATCGGCGGAATGGCTAAAGGTTCGGGGATGATACATCCGAACATGGCCACGATGCTCGCGTTTATTACAACCGATGCCGCAATCGACCAGACGCTTCTGCAAACCATGTTAGGAAATTCTGTCAAAGAAAGCTATAATATGATTTCGGTCGACGGCGATACGAGTACCAACGATACGGTGTTGGTGATGGCAAACGGATGTTCCGAATCTCCTCGGATTGTCGAAGGGTCGCGCGAAGCGGAGATTTTTCACACTGCGTTCACCGCAGTACATACTGAGTTGGCTAAACTCATCGTGAAAGACGGAGAAGGAGCCGGCAAGTTTATCCAGGTTGACGTTATCGGAGCACCGGATGATGATTCGGCAAGGCTCTTAGCCCGTTCGGTTATTTCCAGCAATTTGGTGAAAGCTGCTTTTTTCGGAGCCGATGCCAATTGGGGCCGTATCTTGTGTGCGATGGGATATTCCGGAGGAACGTTTGATCCTGGGGCAGTGACCGTCGGCTATGCAAGCCCGGCTGGTTCGATTACCGTATTGCAGGATGGTTTGCCGCTGCCGTTCGACGAGGCCCTGGCCAAGCTGATTTTGCAGGAGAATGAGATCACGGTAACAGCTAAAGTAGGCAATGATACAGGAAAGGCTACAGCATGGGGCTGCGACCTTACGTATGAATATGTAAGGATCAACGGCGATTATAGGAGCTAATCGATATGATGACGAAAGAAATCGAAAAAGCAAGCGTACTGATCGAAGCACTCCCGTATATCCGCCGCTTTGCAGGGACGACGATTGTGGTCAAGTACGGGGGAAGCGCAATGGTCGATCCCGCAATCAAGTATTCGGTAATTCAGGATATCGCCATGCTGAAGCGGATCGGGCTGAGACCGGTTATCGTTCACGGAGGAGGCCCTTCAATTACGACGATGCTCGACCGGCTTGGGAAAGAGAGTCGGTTCGTTAACGGTCTAAGGGAAACTGATGAAGAAACTGCCCAGATAGCGGAAATGATTCTTTCTGGATCGATTGGAAAAGATATCGTAAAATCATTACAAAACCAGGGCATCGATGCTGTCGGAATCAATGGAAAAGACGGAGATACGCTGATTGCAAAAAAACTACTGGTCGATGGAGAAGATGTCGGTTTCGTCGGCGAAGTCAGCAAGGTCAATACGACGTTGCTGGAAACGCTGATGTCGAACGATTTCGTTCCGGTGGTCTCTCCGGTCGGAACCGATTCGGAATGCAATACGTACAACATTAACGCAGATTATGCTGCCAGTGCTGTCGCCGGAGCGCTTCATGCTCAAAAACTTGTATTCTTAACCGATGTAGAGGGTATCTTGCGGGATAAGGATGATTCTTCGACCATCATTCGCCAACTTTCGATCAGTGATGCCGAACGATTCATCGCCGACGGTACAATCAAAGGCGGGATGATTCCAAAAACTCAATGCTGTATGGACGGGATTCGCAACGGCGTGCAAAGTGTTCATATCCTTGATGGACGCATACCCCATAGTCTCTTATTGGAAATCTTTACGAACGAAGGTATCGGAACCATGATGGTTCCCTAGCCGAGGAGGTTTTATGAGCAACAGTCAATCGATTATCGATATTGGCAACACGTACTTCATGCACACCTATTCTCAATTTCCGATTGTCTTACAAAGCGGTACGGGAAGCACGCTCTTCGATGTCGATGGAAAGTCCTATATCGATATGGTGGCAGGCATCGCGGTAAATTCGCTCGGATATAAAGAAGAACAGTTGACTGCCAGATTACACGAGGTAATCGATCAAGGTCTCTTACATTGTTCCAATCTCTATTGGAATCCCTATGCCGTGAAAGCTGCACAGTTGTTGTCCCGCCTAGGAGAGATGGACCGCGTCTTTTTCTGCAATAGCGGTACCGAAGCAAACGAAGCTGCAATCAAGCTCGTTCGAAAATGGGGTTCGCTCCAAGCTTCAGACAAAACCGACATCATCACGATGGAGCATTCGTTCCACGGTAGAACGTATGCATCGATGACAGCTACCGGACAGACCAAGTACCAAAAAGGGTTTGCCCCGCTCGTTCCGGGTTTCTCATATGCTCGTTTTAACGATATCGAGAGTGTGCAGGCTTTGGTTTCGCCGAAAACCTGTGCGATTATGGTAGAGCCGATTCAAGGTGAAGGCGGTATCAAACCGGCTGACAGAGCATTTTTGCAGGCATTAAGAGAATTGTGCGATACAAAAGATATGCTGCTTGTCTTCGACGAAGTCCAGTGCGGCCTTGGAAGGACCGGCAAAGCATTTGCATGGCAGGCATACGATGTAAAACCAGATGTGATAACATTAGCTAAGGCGCTTGCAGGAGGAATACCCATGGGAGCACTTCTGGCCAAAGGTAAAGCCGCCGAGGTGCTTCAGCCTGGTGATCATGCGGCAACCTTCGGCGGTAATCTGCTGGCGTCGGCTGCAGCCGTGGTACTGCTCGAGCGATTATCCGACGGTTCGCTCACAAAACATGTACACGAATCTGCAGCGTACCTTCGAAAGCATTTAGAATCGCTATGTTCACAATTTGCTTCAATCGTCGATCTACGTGGAATCGGATTGATGATGGGTCTTGAACTTTCGATTCCCGTACGACCGATAATCGAAGCATGTATGGCTCGCGGTTTGCTAATTGCCGGCTCGGGAACTCATGTGCTACGATTCGTTCCGCCACTGGTAATTTCGAATGAAGAAATCGATAAGGCAATGGTGATATTACGAGAGGCGCTCGAACATTGCGGTGCTTAAGATAATTACATTCCATGTACGATTGACAGCATCAAGCTTCGGTTTTAGAGTGTCAGTACACGGGAGGCTCGATGAAACCGCAGAAAGGGTGGGCAACAGTATGGAAACTCTTGGTCGCCGCTGTATTTGTGACACTCACTTTTCTGCTTACGATTTCTGGAAGAAGCAGTTCGATCCAGACGAAACCTCTGCTGAGACTGGACGGCCAGTGGTATTTTGAAACTGACTTGATTTCCGGGACACTGGCCGTTGGAGAACGACCCGATAAACAGGGCTATTCCCAAAAGACTCAGTCTTGGGTTGTGTATTCGACCAATTTGCCGAGTCAGTATGATGATCCTCATTCACTGATATTCAGAGACTTGTCGCACCGGACGACTGTCTCTATAGACGGCAAGGAAATCTATTCTTTCGGTCATTCGCCCCAATACCACGAGGCGATTCCGGTCGGGGCATATCATATCATGGCGATACCTCCCGATAGTCATGGCAAAAAGTTAACTATACGATTCGAGTCCTTCGGTTCGGTATTACCCGTGGCAAAAGTTCCCGAAGTGATTATCGGGCAGGGTTATACACTGTTGGCACGGACGATTGTAAAAAACGCACCTATGATACTGTTGGGATTGTTGATTCTGATTATGGGGCTTTTGTTATCGATTTTCGGTTTGGTAACGCTAAGCCGCCCGGTCAGCAACGAAGGTATTGTCTTTTTTGGTGTCTTCGCCATGTTGGTAGGCACTTGGTCGATTTTGTCAACCGATATTCCACAGCTGTTATGGGGTAACCATCAGGGCATGATGATTATCAAGATCTCTTGTTTTATGCTGTGTGCCGTCCCGTTCGAGATGTTTATCATGCACGTGTTCAATCCAAAACGTGCATGGCTATATCGTGTTCTTTCGGTCATTACACTGTGCCAATACATAGTGGCAGTGGTCACCACCGTCGTCATCCCCGGTTCGCTTCATGCGATGCTTTATGCCACACATGCGATTATTGCCGTCACATGTATCGCAATCATATGGACGATGATTAATGCGGTACGAGAAAAAACGATGCGGGATGCACCATGGTTCTTTGGCAGTTTTTCCGTTCTTGTGTTAGGCATTGCTGTTGATTTTTTCAATTATTACCGGGATCCGTCTCCTAACAACAATCGATATTTCGTTCTTGCGATGTTTATATTTTCTATCATTACCGGCTGGAGAACCTTTGGAAGGCTTATTGAATCCTATATGCAGGGTGTCAATGCGGAACTGTATGAGAAAATCGCGTTTAATGATATTTTAACCGGATTGCCAAATAGAACAGCATTTGAGAAAAAACTGGATGAATTGCGCTTAGACGTTCAAAAATGTTCGAATGCCGTTATCGTCATGCTGGACCTTGATCATCTGAAGCAGATTAACGACACGTTCGGCCATAGGGCAGGGGATGGGTCGTTGCGTAAAATCGCTTCGTTGATTCAGGAAGTGTACGGTAAAGTAGGCGGTATATGCTATCGTATCGGTGGAGATGAATTTGTCGTACTACTTGATGAACGGGGAGCAAAACAAGTAACCGCGCTCAGTAGCGAATTGCATAGTAAAATTGAGAAACTGAATACGTCTTCAATCATCCCGCTTTCTGTATCTCTCGGTTATGCAGTCGGCTCGATGGCGGATGTTTCCGATCCCTATCTCATTTTCGAGCGTGCCGATGCGATGATGTATCGCTGTAAGCAGCAAGGTAAATAATCCGCGA
>JAAYDK010000114.1 GCA_012729295.1 Spirochaetales bacterium
ACCATAGAAAGAATCCCAGTCAAGAAATACTTCAATTATTACCTTTGAAAGCGTTTTCTCTACTTGAGTACCTTAAAAACAATCTGAGCAAGGATGAAACCTTGCTCAGAAGTAATGATTGCTTTCGATACGTTAGCGCTGAATGCGGGCAGACCCGCCTTGAGCGAACGCTTCGACCTGATCCAACGTGGCCATCGTCGTATCGCCGGGGAACGTGGTTAGTAACGCTCCGTGCGCCCATCCCAGACGCAACGCCTCTTCGGGGCTCTTTCCTTCGAGCAATCCGTGAATGAGACCTGCTGCGAATCCGTCACCACCTCCGACGCGGTCGTATACGTCGAGCGAACAGGTCGGGGCCTGATAGCTTGTACCGTCGATCCACAAGACCGCGCTCCAATCGTGCCGATTGGTGGATTTGACCTCGCGCATCGTAGTGGCGACTGCCTTTATGTTGGGGAATCTAGTCGAGACGGTTTCCATCATGCCGAAGAATGCTGAAGGATCCAGTTTAGAATGCTTTTCTACCTTTGGTCCGACAAGTCCGAGGCCCATCTGCAAATCTTCTTCATTGCCCACGAGCACGTCGACATGTTCGACAATCCTGCTTAGTACTGTCTGAGCCTGCTTGACCGGATCAACACCCTGTGCTGCATTTGCAGCCCACAATTTTGCTCGGTAATTCAGATCGAACGAAACGATCGCACCCGCTTCATGTGCTGCTTTCATTCCTTCTATGACCAGTTCAGGCGTGGTCGGGGATAAAGCACTGAAGATTCCCCCCGAATGGAACCAGCGTACACCATTTCCAAAGATCGCCTTCCAGTCGACCATACCGGGCTTTAGGCGTGCTGCTGCTTCATCAGAACGGTTGTAGAATACGATCGGGGCACGTACGCCCTGACCCATATCGCTCCATACCTGAGCCATGTTGGGGCCATGGACTCCGTTATGTTTGAATCTGGTATAAAAGCCGTCGACACCCATCTTGCGTACTTCGGACTCAATTTTCTTTCCAATCGGATAATCTACCATTGCCGATACCACACCGGTCTTTTTTGCAAAAGCCCTGGCAAGGTTTGCCGCAACGTTGAATTCTCCGCCCGATACGTGAATCGTATAGGTCGAAGCATATTCAAAGGGAACGATACCGGGATCCAAACGGGTGACCAATGCACCGAGGGCAATTAGATCATACGGACGTACGGTAAGGGTAATCTCGCGATTCTTCGCTGCAGGCACTTGTAATTGACTCATGGCTCAACTCCTCAATCATGTGTATGTTGATCTAGAGAACTCTCGATTTTTTCGATGAATGTTTCTAGTCGTTTTATAACAAAATCTTTAGCACGTTCACGCTTCGGCAGACGTGATGCCTGCTGCATGATGTGGCGGTATAACGCAATAGTAAGATCCCGTTGTTCCGAAACGAATGCAAACATCGGCTCGTTCTGCTTGAGAACGACCATACCGGCTCCGGGTTTTGCAAACGCATGGACGTTAGGAATCATATATTTCTTCGGTACGATGCCGACATTTACGTTTTCATAGGTATTCAGCAGTTCGACGATATGCCTGACGTGTTCAAGATATTCCTGTACGGTATAGTAGCATTCATGCCCGACTTGGAGTTCGGCAGCTCCTGCCCGGACGCGTTCCTTAAGAACATCGCTGATACGCGGAAGGGACAGCAGGATAGTGTAATCATGTTTTCCCGCATGTTCGATCAGTGCTTGTTGGTACTTTTTATTCTGTTCGATCACTGTGTTACGTACTTCCACAGGAACCTCGTAGCGTTCGAGAAT
>JAAYDK010000115.1 GCA_012729295.1 Spirochaetales bacterium
TGATTAACCATACCCTCATTATACTGAATACCTCAAATAAATTAATTTTTTTTATTTATTCACAAATTCACTGATTTCGATATTTACATTTGGCCGATTCGGGTTATACTCATAAAAAGGTTGGCTAGGCCCATCATGAATTCGGGATAATTCCCATCATGCAGTGTTTGTCTGCCACATGCAGGAGGCGATATGTACCATAATCTGATCAATCTTACGATGCATCAGGAAATCAGAGAAAAAAATGTAAAACTCTGTCGTGAAAAGGGAATCGTATACCCGACTTTTGCCCAAATGGTCGATCCGACTAAAACACCAAAAATTATCCAGGACAAGCTCAGACATACCGGGTTATGGGATGTAGATTCTGCAAATTTATTTAGAATCAACTGGCGCAACGAACCTGTCGAGAAAAACGGATTATTCGGACAAGTAAACTACCTTGAAGTACCCCGCGAACTGACTAAGACGAAAGCCAGAATTATAGCTCTTATTGGGAAATATTTCCCAACAGGCGCGCATAAGGTCGGTGCGACCTACTCTTGCCTCGCTCCTGCACTCGTGACTGGTAATTTTGACGCGGTTCTGCAACAGGCTGTATGGCCGTCGACCGGCAATTATTGCCGAGGCGGAGCTTACAACAGCGCGTTGCTCGGTTGTAAGTCCATTGCCATTTTACCGGAAGAAATGAGTCAGGAACGGTTTAACTGGCTGAAAACGGTCGCGGGCGAAATCATCGCCACCCCGGGGTGCGAATCGAATGTTAAAGAAATATTCGACAAATGCCATGAACTGGATGCAGAACGCGGTAAACATATTGTGATATTCAATCAGTTCGATCAGTTTGAAAATTACCTGTGGCACTATACGGTAACCGGACAGGCAATCATAGACGTGTTGAACAAACTTTCGATTCATCCCGAACACGTTCGCGGATACGCATCTTCGACAGGAAGCGGCGGAACACTCGCTGCAGGAGACAAACTGAAGGAACTATATCCCCATATGAAGATCGCAGCGTGCGAAGCCCTTCAATGTCCGACTTTGCTGCGCAACGGTTTCGGCGGGCACAGAATCGAAGGTATCGGAGACAAACACGTACCATGGATTCATAACGTAAAGAACACCGATATGGTCGTTGCGATTGACGATCAGGATTGCATGGATATCTATCGCCTGTTTAATGAGAAAGCCGGTTTTGACTATCTCAGCGACTTAGGTCTGAACGATACGGAAATCGGGAATCTGTCCTATTATGGCATCAGCGGTATCGGCAACTTGTTGAGCGCGATCAAGATGGCAAAATATTACGAGATGGATGAGGATGACGTGGTTGTTACCGTACTTACCGACAGTTCCGAAATGTATACGTCGCGACTGCCCGAGCAGACTCAGTTACAGGGAGCTTTCGACTTACGCTCAGCCGTCAGTACTGTTGCTGGAGCACTGAATCATCAAGGAATCGACAACATGCTGGAACTCGGTTACTACGATCGTTTACGTGTCCATAATCTGAAATACTATACTTGGGTTGAACAACAAGGTAAGACTTATGAAGAATTGAACGCCCAGTGGTACCAGAGAGACTACTGGACCCAACTTGGTTCCTACGTAGAAAAGATTGACGCGCTTATCGAAGCGTTCAACCGTGATGTTGGATTGATGTAGCAAAGGAAGCAGCAGAATGCGCTTTCATTATGAATGCAACGATTGCCATGCAGAGTACGACAGCGGCTCAGTAATGTACCGTTGTCCTGCATGTTCGAACGATCAGCATGCAAACAATGAATTTTCAAAAGGAAATCTCATCGTAAGGCCGAATCGTGAAGATTTAACCGGTATCGTCAGCAAAGAAACGTGGACCTACCATGACCTCTTGCCCTACCCGATTTTTCATCGCGACAGCTATCCGGTTGGCAATACTGCTCTCGCACGTCCGCACCGTCTGGCAGAACGCTACGGGATGCCCAATGTCTTTTGCAAACTCGAGGGCAGCCAGCCGTCGGGATCTTTTAAAGATCGTGCATCACAGCTCGTCGCCGCTCAAGCAATAGCGCATGGCGAATCAAAAATTGCACTTGCTTCAACAGGCAATGCCGGTGCGGCAATGAGTTGTGCCGGTGCTGCATACGGTCTTCAGATTATTTTATTCGTCCCGGAACATGCACCGGCTAACAAACTCATGCAAAGCGTGCTCTATGGAGCAACAGTCGTGCCTGTCAAAGGTACTTACGACGACGCGTTTGCCTTGTCGATTGCTTATACTGACCATTTTGGAGGAATCAACCGTAATACTGCGTACAATCCGATGACAGTAGAAGGTAAAAAAAGTGTTTCCATCGAATTGTATCAGCAACTACAAAACAAAGTGCCCGATGCCGTATATGTTCCCGTAGGCGACGGGTGCATCTACGCCGGAGTCTATAAGGGATTTTATGACTTGAAGGAAGCAGGCCTTATCAAATCTGTTCCTCCGATCATCTGCGTTCAGTCGGCCGAATCCAACGCAATCAGCCAGGCTTGGAAACACAATACGTACCGTACGGTGCATGCTACTACCAAAGCCGACTCCATTAACGTATCGTCGCCGGCAAACGGAAGGATGGCTGTTCGCTATATACGCGAATCCAACGGATGGGCGACCGAAGTCAGCGATCAGGAAATTTTCGACGCCCAGTTGGAATTAGCTCGAGATGCAGGAATTTTTGTGGAACCGGCTGCCGCATGCGCATGGGCCGGATTCGTTAAGGACAGAGAAAAACTGTGTGAACGGTTTACCCGAAATGCCTCGGTATGCGTCTTGCTGACTGGAGTCGGTTTTAAGGATATGGCAGCCTTCACAGGCAAAGCTCCGATTCCTCCCTCAATAGAGAATTCGATAGAAGCAGTTTTGAAACGATTCGGGAGATAAACCTACTTAATATATGTATGATGGCTTGATTCAAGTGTATCCATAATACCGCAAGGACTAGAGCGACGCCTGTTGCCTGCACGTCGAGAGGGTGTTATACTTTCATGCAGTTCGGCATTCCCGATTCGATCGATGCGGGGAAAAGGAGATTTTGATGGAGAACATCATCATAGGCGTCGCCATCGGGCTGATTCCCATGCTAGTTGTCTTGATTATTCAATATTCAAGACACAGGACGAAACAGAAAGAACACGCAAAAGAAATAGCCAGGCTTAAAACCATGCTCACTGATCGAATGGATCTCGAATCTGATGGTCTGACCAAGTTGAAGCAAGAAAATGCCGAATTGAAAAAGCAGAACGAAAATTTGCGTATCAGTCTCAACACGTATTCTCAAAAACCTGGAAGAAAAGAAGTCGCACGTCTGCATGTATATCAAAAAGCCGTTGATCGTCTTACCGTCAACAGTCCGGGATTCGGAGCCGCATGGCAGGCTGCGCTGAAAGAAAGCGAAGATGAATTCGAAAAGACCTATATCGGCGTGCAGCCGTTTATCAGGCGGGTTATCCCCTTAAAAAATTCCGACGCGCAAGTCGTCGGTAGAATAGAGAATTCTTCTGATTAAGCATCAGTCATCTTCATATAATTCGTGTACCACATCCCAGGCGTGTGCATCACTCAGCCTCAATCTGCAAAGCAGCTCGTAATGATAATACAAAAATCCGAGCTGCTTTTCGATAATCGTAGTTGGTTCTTGGCCGAGCACTGCTTTAAGTTCGGGTGCATTGTGAGGCAATTCAAGCAAACGACCGAATTCGTCAAGTACATTCTGTTTACGCCATCGTAAAAAATTCGGAACATCAAGAATCATCAACGGTGTGTATGGATGACGCTCGAGTGAAGCGGCAGTCGATTCTATCAAATCGTCGGAAGCATCCTCTGGCAAGGCCTCAAACATCGTGCGAGTAAACTTCATAGCCATTATTCCTCCTGTCTGAATGCTATCCGCTTCTGGACTTGCTCCGAGGTTACGAATCGCACTTTCCCTGAAAAAGGATCACGATCAATATAAGATAATCCATCGATAGACCGAATCATATCGACTATCGCAAATACTCTTTTTTCTGGAGCGTACTGAAGAATATCTTCAATAGTCTGCCTAACGCAATAATCACCGGCGACTCCGCATACATACACGTCGTTTCCTTCGATGAAGTTTATCCTTCGCCCCTGTGCAAATGCAGAAAACTCTTCCGTTTCTCGGTTTCGGCCTTTGTACAGAACCGTAGCTCGGCTTGTTATTGCCAACTTGGCTCCCTCGGTATTTTGCACGCAATGCGCAGCGAAGGTTTCAAACGAGATATGGTCCTCGGGATGGTCGTCCGCAGTGAGAATAACCTGATCGAACAATGTCGACAAACGCTCTATTTTCTGAGCCATCTCGATAGTCGCACCCGCAACAGCCAATGCACCACCTTCAAGGAAATCATACTGCATGTCCACAACGATTAACGTCGTACCGATCGCTTTCATGGCTAAATGGTACACCATCGACAAGCGTGATTCAACCGCAAGATTTGCGTATGTATCTTTTCACTTACGCTTCTGTCGGATATACTCGCTTCATGGAAAATTTCGACATCGCAATCATCGGAGCCGGAGTCGTTGGCTCTGCGATCGCCAGAGAGTTATCCAAGACTACCGCTCGTGTCGTGGTATTTGAGCAACATGCTGATGTTGCATTCGGTATCAGCGGACGAAACAGCGGCGTCGTGCATTCGGGAATCCATTACAAACCCGGATCGCTGCGAGCCCGTCTGGATGTTGCAGGAAACGCAGGGATGGAAAAACTCTGCAGAGACCTATACGTTCCATTCGAACGATTGGGGAAGTTGACCGTTGCATTCGATCAAAGCCAAACGATGGAACTAGAGCGTCTGAAAGAACAAGGAGACGCAAACGGAGTTCCGGGTCTCGACTTGCTTGAAAGCTCTCAGATGCGTACATTACAGCCCGGTATTGCCGGGATCAAAGCGCTTCACTCGCCTACTACCGGCATCGTGAATCCAATGATGCTAACCATTGCACTTGCCGAACATGCATATCAAAACGGTGTTTCATGGAAATTTCTCCATACTGTTGAATCAATTACAACTGAAAATCATAATTCCTTTATCATCGGTTGTTCCACTTTGGATGGTTTTCGTTCATACAAAGCCTCGATAGTAGTCAACTGTGCTGCTCTGCATGCAAATAAGATCGCTGCAATGACCGCCTTTAACGAGCATACCGTCTACCCATGCAGGGGCGAATATTATGTGTTGGACAAACGCCTGAAAGACGAACTCAATATTCTTGTCTATCCCGTTCCAAGTGCACATAGCGGGGGCTTGGGAATCCACCTGACAAAAACAACCGAGGGTAATATCCTAATCGGACCGAGCAACGAATACATCGATGACCCGGATGACGAAAGTTCGACAAGACCAGTCATGGAGATTCTGAAAAACGAAGGGAACGAATTGCTTCCTTCTTTGCAGACGAGTGATTTTATCAGAAGTTTTGCAGGAATTCGTCCGAAGCTCACGCCACCGGAAAAAGGCGGTTACAGTGATTTTGTCATCACCTCTCAACCAGATTTACCAAATATCATCCATTTGCTCGGAATCGAAAGTCCCGGCCTAACTAGTGCTCCCGCAATTGCAGAGATGGTAACTGGCCTTATCGACAACCGCCTGCCTTTGAAGCTAAAAAGAGAATGGAAGCCTTCGTTTCATGATAACGATGAGCTATATCGCCGAGCATACCCCGCTTCTCATTATCCGCTGGCCGAACGACAGGAGATGATTGAGGCGAATCCAGACTTTGGTTCGATAATCTGCAGATGCGAAGAGATATCTAAGGCTGAAATCGTCTCGGCAATCAAACGGATGTTCGGACCGATAACGATAATCGGTATCAAAAACCGCTCGAGGATATCAACCGGACGGTGTCAGGGAGGTTTTTGTATTCCGAGAATTGTATCCATCCTGCACAATGAATTCGGCATTCAAAGCAAGGATATCTGGTTAAAAGGTCCCGATTCACCGTTGTTTGAAGGCACTTTGCGCCAATCGGGAGGATATCATGACACCTGATGCCATACTTGATGTGTTGGTTATCGGAGCAGGTCCGGCCGGGATGGCCGCTGCATCAGCCGCTTTCGAGCATGGTGCTCGTACGGTCTTGCTCGTTGAACGAGACAATCGGCTCGGAGGAATCCTGTTTCAATGCATTCACAATGGATTCGGCCTGTATCGGTATCGCGAAGAATTAACCGGACCCGAGTATGCCGAACTCGATATCGAGCGATTGGCATCAAGTCAGGTTATAATTCAGAGCGAAACGTTTGCAGTCGATATCGTCCGTGATGATGCGCTCTTGAGAGTTCTGCTGATACAACGCGGTAAGGCTGACTGGGTATGTACCAAATCCGTAGTATTGGCCATGGGTTGTCGAGAACGAACGGCGGGAGCAATATCACTACCTGGCCCCCGCCCGAGCGGTATCTATACTGCGGGTTCTGCACAACGGTTGATGAATATTCAGAATATTAAAATCGGGACCCGTGCGGTAATCGTCGGGTCGGGAGATATCGGGATGATTATGGCCAGACGAATGACACTTGAAGGATCGTCGATTGCAGCCGTTACCGAAATCATGCCGCATCCCGGAGGTTTAGCCCGTAACATCCACCAGTGCCTGCACGATTTCGACATCCCGCTATACCTTTCGACCGGAATCAGCAACGTATATGGCCGACATCGGGTTGAAGGCATCAGAATAGCTCCTGTCGGTGCAGACGGGACATTAGAGGATGCACGAGGTCGAGATATCGAATGCGATACGATTTTACTTTCTGTCGGACTTATTCCTGAAAACGAACTGTCTCGTAAAGCACATGTGATGCTTGATCCTAGAACTCAGGGTGCGATGGTCGATGCCCGTTGCATGACAAGCATCCCCGGCGTATTTGCCTGCGGAAACGTATTGCATGTTCATGATGTGGCAGACTTTGTTTCCGAAGAAGGTTCTCTTGCGGGAAAATCTGCCGCCATCTGGTCGCAAAAACCGATAATTCCTCGAATATCGGTTCCCGTTTCGTGTGGTCAAGACATCCGCTACACCGTACCTCAGAAGATCAACGAACCGGGAGATATCGTGATTTCTTTACGTGTATTAAAACCGCGGCCTTCTTGTCGTATCATCGTAAAACAAGGCAACCGAGTTTTGGCAAAGAAATCGTTTATCAGGCTGCAAAGTTCCGAAATGGTACGAATACCCGTTACAATCGAAAGTATTGAAAGCGTGGAGGTAGTCTGTGAAACCACATGATGAATTCACCTGTATCGTATGCCCGCGTGGATGCCGATTGACCATAGACGGCAATCTGCAGGTAGTCGGAACTCGCTGTTCGAAAGGCTTGACCTGGGCAAAACAAGAATTAAGCTCTCCTGAGTGAACCGTCTGTACGAGCATGCTGGTATCGAATGGAGAACGTCTGCTGGTAAGCGTAAAAACCGACCGCCCGGTTCCGATGGAATCGATGCGGTCAGTTGTAGACTCGATACGGGAAATCACTGTCGAGGCTCCGGTCGCAAGGCATCAGGTTCTTATAAAAAATCCCGGCGGTACGCAATGTGCCGTCATTGCCACGCAGACGGTGGCACGAAAAGCATCAAAGGATGTGGATTGAATCCTGATCGAGTGAGAATTCCATTGTTTCGCCTTCGTCGTAGACTCGCTTCGACGTCGGGTTGTTGTCGGAAATCTCAACCTCATTTCCGTTGCATTGTACTTTGTAATCCTGAGTCGTTCCCATGTATACGCTCTTAGTAACCGTAGAAACGAAACCTTTGGCTCCTACGAGAATCGATTCGGGACGGACTACGATTTTCACCGGTGTACCGACCTGATAATCTACTGTTTCGGGTACGCTGAATACTACACCCTGGATATCGACTTCCGCCCGTTGATTGTCACAGGATTTTACGATTCCTTCAAAAATATTCGCTTTACCGATGAAGTTCGACACAAATTCGTTGCTTGGCCGCTGATACACCTTTTGGGGTGAATCTACCTGTTGAACGACTCCTTCGAGAAGGATGACGACTCGATCGCTCATTGCCATTGCTTCCGCTTGATCGTGCGTTACGTACACTGTCGTAATACCGATATCCTTCTGGATACGTCTGATTTCGTCGCGCATGTGTATTCTAAGTTTCGCATCGAGATTGGAAAGCGGTTCATCAAACAACAGTACCGACGGTTCCATAACCAAAGCACGAGCTAATGCGACACGCTGTTGCTGTCCGCCGGACATCTGTGCAGGTACGCGCTGCGCAAAATCATCCATCTGTACGATCTGCAGCGCTTTGTGAACTCGTTCTTCGATTTCATCCTTCGGCATTTTTTTCAGCTTCAACCCGTATGCAATATTGTTAAACACGTTCAAGTGGGGAAATAGAGCATAGTTTTGAAATACCATACCGATATCGCGCTTGTCGGGAGTTTTTGAAGACACATCCTTGCCCCCGATCAGAATCTGTCCGCTTGTCGGCAGTTCGAATCCTGCAATCATGCGTAGTAAGGTCGTTTTTCCACACCCCGACGGCCCGAGCAGTGTCATAAACTCACCCGGTTTAATCGTGATGTTTACATGCTGTACCGCTTTGACTTCACCTCTTGTGTGAGTGATGAAGGTTTTGCTCAAATCGATCAATTCTAGTTGTTTTGCTGTAGTTTCCATCTATCAATACCCCGCTTCCAAATTTACGCCTAACTTCTTTAGAACGAAACTCATCGTTCCCATGACGATTCCGACGATCCCGATCAGTACCAGACAGTAGGCATTTGCAGCCCCGTACAAACCCTGGTCTACCTGGTTCATAATTGCTACGGTAAGCATCTGCCATTTCGCCGAGACTAGGAAAATAATGGTACTTACCAGCGTCATACCCCTGATGAACGAATAGACTGTGCTGGAAAAGAATACCGGTCTGATCAACGGTATCGTGACCGATGTAAAGACTTTTTTACTTGAGGCTCCGCACACGCTCGCAGCTTCTTCAATCGACGGATCAATCTGCTTGAGCGCGGCAATTGCCGAACGTGTTCCGACCGGCATACTACGAATTACCAGAGCGACTACCAAAATCAGGCTACCTCCGGTAAGTATCAGCGGTGGAGTATTATAGGTCAACACATATCCCAATCCGATGACCGTTCCCGGTAGCGCGATAGCCATTAATATCGAGCTTTCCATGAAGCGCTTGCCGAGAAAGTCCTTTCTCACGATTAGATAGCCCGAGACCAATCCCAGAATAACGGCAAACGGCGTAGAGATAAGCGAGAGTACCGTCGAATCGACGATATACTTCATACCGATGGTAAATACATATTTTATCCATCGTAACGTTAACGAATAATCTGCACCCCACAGTCTAACGAATGCTCCGTACGGTACCAGTGCATACATGGTGATTACCAATACCGAGACCAACATACAAAAAGTATAGACGGGAACCGTCGCCCTCTTGTTACCGTTGAGTATTCGTTCCTTTGCAGCTTTTCCAGTCATCGTCACATAAGATTTTTTCCCAATGACACCCATTTGGATCAGGTATGCCAGCATCGAAATCAACAGCAGTAATACCGCAAGAGCGGTAGCTCCTGCCATATCGTACGAACCGATTCCCTGTTGGTATATCTGTACCGCCATCGTCGTGTAGTTTCCGCCGATAACGATAGCATTACCGAAATCGGCAAGAGATTGGATGAAAATCAAAAGTGCTGCATTTGCCAGACCGGGAGCCATCAACGGCAGTGTGACTGTTCTAAATACCTTAAACTGACTTGCTCCCAAGGCTTGGGCGGCTTCTTCGACCGACGGATCGATATTCTGTAGCAAATTGGTCAGCATGAGAAATCCGATCGGGAAAAAAGAAAGCGTCTGTGTCAGCATCAGCCCCCAGAAACCGTAGATATCGCTTCTTATACCCAGCAATCCGCGAGTTATCAATCCGCTGCGTCCGAAGAGCAAGATGGCTGCAAGGGAGATGACAAACGGCGGGCTAATCATCGGCAGAATCGAAAGAACCTTGAACATCCGTTTGGATGGTAATTTCAAATTTGTAATTGCATAGGCAAAAATAAAGGCTACCACGGTACCCAGAACACTCACTGAAAGCCCTAATTTCAGAGTATTCCATACAATGTCGCGGGTAAACGGAGATGTAATTGCACGAGAGTAATGAATCGCTGAAAGTCGTCCTCCATCAAGCAAACTCTCTTTTAGAATGGTAATTAAAGGAATAAGAATAAATAAAAGAACGACAATCATTACGCAAACGATCGATATAAGTAATATCGGATCACGAAAGGTGAACTTCATACGGCGTAGTGTATCATTGAACTTTCTACCGGCTAGTGTTGAATTATTAACAGACTGGGAATTCAAGGAAGACCTCCTTTGAAAACTGAACCAGAGGAAACTCACGGCTTCCTCTGGTTAACATACATAGCTTAGGTTGTCGGCGGAGTAGTCCTTGTAAGCATATTGAACTTTTCAAGGAATGCAGATCGGTTGTTTCCGGCCCAAATATCATCTTGCTTGATGAGCTTGGTACCTTTCAACTGCACTACTTCATCCGGAGGAATCGCGTTCGGGTTCGTCAGGAACTGAAGCGCAGCAACAGTCTTCCCTAATTCCTGGCATTCGGGAGTCAGACACCAATCAATGAATTTTTTAGCAGCGTCAAGTTCTTTCGCGCCCTTAATAATTGCGACAGCTCCGATTTCATAACCGGTTCCGTCTGCAGGAGCTGTAAAGACCATGTGATCATACCCTTCTCGTTTGAATGCAATTGCATCGTGGAGGTACCCAATGGTTAAGCCAACTTCGTGCAACTGAATCATTCTTCCGCCCGCACTACCCGATTTGGTATACTGACGAACGTTATCGTTCAACTTCACTAAGTAATCCCATCCGGCTGCTTCTCCCTTCAACTGTAAAATCGTAGTCAACACGTTATAGGCAGTACTGGATGATGCAGGGTGTGCGAATACGATTTCTCCCTTCAGCCGAGGATCGAGCAGATCGTCCCAAACCTTAGGCATTTCCATACCTTTCTCGGTAAGGAACTCTTGGTCGGCTACGAATCCGAGATATCCCGAATAGATACCGGTCCAAGCTCCGTTGGGATCTTTGAACTGATCGGGAATGACTGCGGCGGTCGGTGAAACATAATGATGCAGTAAACCTTCTTTATCAGCTTCGATAAATGTCAACGAACCACCACCGTACCAGATGCTCGCTTGTGGATTTTCTTTCTCGGCTCTGATTCTCGCTAAAATTTCTCCACCGCTCATTCGTACGAAATTCGTATCAATCCCGGTTTTCTTTTCGAATTCCTGGCAGACCAGTGCAGCGTGCTCTTCCAAGAGTCCTGCATAAACGGTCAATGTTTGCTTTGCTTCCTGACCGCCCTGTGCAAAAATCATGGGGACGCAGATTGCCGCCAAGATTGCAATAACGAGTAGTTTTTTCATACTACTTCCTCCTTTATAATTTGCCTTTAGGCATTTACCATCTTAACCTACAAATCACAAAATACACAGAAAAATCAGTCTATTTTTATCGAAAACGCCTTGTTTTGAGCACCGAGCAGTCGGATTTTTTCTGCAACCACCGCTGCAACTTTCTCAGAAACAGATGAAAAAAGTTTCAAATGATTACGAAGCGTCGAATCTGCGATCAGTTTCTCTCTACACGATGCGACGAAGGTATCTCTTAATTTTGTACCGATATTTATCTTGCTTATACCAGTCTTCACGAGCCGATTGAAGTCTTCGTCTCTCACTCCGCTCGATCCGTGCAATACCAGCGGTACTTTCACTAATTCCGAAATCTTTTCGACAACATCAAAACGAATTTCAGCCTGCTGAGTCTGCATTCCGTGCACGGTTCCGACTGCAATCGCCAGCGCATCGACACCGGTCTTCTCATAAAAATATTGCGCTGCAGCCGGTTGTGTAATGACTTGAGCTATGTCCTGCCCTTCCTCGCCACGTCCGATACGGCCGATTTCCGCCTCGACTGAACAGTCTAGCGATCGGGCAACATCGAGTACTCTTAACGTGTTGGAAATATTTGCCTCTACGTCTAGACCAGAACCGTCGTACATGACCGATGAAAATCCATGACGCATTGCCTTATAACATTCAGTGACCGATTCGCAATGATCGAGATGAAGTACTACGGGAATTTCATATACATCAGCAAGCTCGTCGACAATAGCGTGTGCGACTCGATACCCGAGGTGCTGTGCGCCGCTTGCACTTAACATGACCACAACCGGAGATTGTAAGCGGGCGGCGGTTTTTATGATGGTTTCGGCATCTTCAAATGTCCAGAAGTTGAATGCGGGTAACGCATATTGTTCACGATATGCTTTTTGAATCAGCGAATCTAATTGCTCGATTGCCATATCCTTATCTCCTTACATATTATGAACTAGACGGCAAGAACCGTGATTCCCGCCTTCTCAAGCGAAAGCTTGGATGCCTTATCGATGGCCTTATCCGTAACCAGCGTGCCGATTCGTTCAAAATTACAAATTAACGCAAGAGCTCGTGTCCCGATTTTTGTACTATCTGCTACGACGATGGTTTCCCGAGAATTTTGAATCATCAAACGTTTTATCTGTGCTTCTTGCGGTATGGCCGCAAACAATCCCTGGCCTAACAGAATTCCGGACACTCCGATGATTGCCTTGTCCGCTCGATATTGGCTCAACATTTGCTCGGCAACCGGACCGACCATTGCCAGCGTATCGTTTACCAGTTGGCCGCCAGTCATCAATACATGATTGCTTTGATTCTCAACCAAAACTTCCGCAATTGTAGATGTGTTGGTGATGACCATCAGCCGTCCTTTTTCTGCCAGTCTGCGGGCGAGCAACAACGTAGTACTACCGCCATCGACCATCAGGCTTTCTCCGCTGTTGATAAGTTGAGAAGCGCATTGGGCGATGCGTTCTTTCACCTCAAGACGAGCGCCCATTCTGTCTTGCAGAGCAGTTGTCTGCCACAGTGCGGGACGCTCGCGTCGAATGGCTCCTCCGTGCGTACGGTGTATGAGTTTTGTCCGCTCAAGTTCCATCAGGTCGCGCCTGATCGTGGCTTCGGCAACATCGGCAATTTGGGCAAGTTGCGCTACATCGGCACTTCCGTTTGCATTGATATATTCGACCAGCCGTTTTCTTCTTAGCTCGACAAAATCCTTAAGCACCTTCGATCATCTCCCCTAGCGGTTATTTCCAAGCTTTTTGATCGCTCATGCACATGATGATATGTTCCTTTGCAATCTCGACCATCTTGTTTCTTGCCGGAGTAAGGAGCTTCATGTAATCGAGTTCGCCCGGGTGATCATTCAATGTGTTTCTCAGCGTCTCGATCGCACCTTTCCTCATTACCGTACTGAAGTTGATTTTTGCTACCCCCATCGTAATTGCTTTGCGGATATCTTCTAACGGAATACCGGTTCCTCCGTGCAAAACAAGCGGAGTATTGGTCTTATTTCTAATCTGTTCAAGTAAATCGAAGCGTAATTCCGGCTTGCGCTTATAGAGGCCGTGAGCATTCCCGATTGCTGCGGCAAATGCATCAACGTTTGTTTCGGCAACAAAGCGTTCGCATTCGTCCACATCTGCCAATCCGATCATGTCCGAATCGATCTGAGGACCTTCGGGACCGTCGGAAGCCTGGCCGATGACTCCGATTTCTCCTTCGACCGAAACGCCGCAGGCCCTTGCCGCCTCAACGACTTTCTTGGTATTTGCTATATTTTCTGAAAGCGGCAGCGATGAACCGTCGTACATGACCGAAGTAAATCCGTATCTCAGGCACCGAACGACCTCTTCGTATGAAGGACCATGGTCCAAATGGATTCCAACGGGAATCGGTAGCGGCCCCGCAATGGCTCTAACCATGGCGACGAACGCATACCCGTTCATATAATCGATTTCGCTTTTCGCAGCTGCGATGATAACCGGTGCGTTCAGCTCATATGCGGCCTGAATGATAGCTTGTGAATATTCAAGATTGTTTGTATTGAAAGAGGCTACGGCATAATGACCTTCCAATGCACGTTCGAGAAGCTCTTTGTTGGTAACGATTGACATGGATGTGCTGCTCCTTACTTCAGCTTGGTTCCAGCATAACACTAGGTAATGTACTGGTCAATGCACAAAATAGTAATAAATGAACATCATTTATGCTCATTATGGACAATAAAGGTGTAAGATTCCCCAGTATAGTGAAATACGGGCACGTGGAAATTTTTTAGTAATCGCACAAAAAATGGATGATCAGCGATCATCCAAAATAAGATTCATGAATTTGCCGAAGACGAGACTTGAACTCGTACAGCTTATACAGCCGAGGGATTTTAAGTCCCTTGTGTCTACCGATTCCACCACTTCGGCCCAATGCAATAGTAGCGGCCAATCGCTGATTCGTCAACTAAAGCACAAAGATTCTCAATATTTCTTATCTATTTTCGTAAACAAACAAGAGCAAGACGCCATCCATACGAATCGTCTGTATCGACATAGGTGCTGAAGTTTTTTATGAAGGAACATTGTTTGGTTTACATGTAGTTAACACACCTGTCAGTCCATATTCTCTTTACTAACCGACACCTACATTCATAATAATTTTCCTGGCTAATATAGGTAATTTCTGGTAAGTTGTGTCTATGTGGAAAGAAAGGTTTTATTATCAAAGTGACGTAAAAACTTTTCTTACTAGCAGTACCGACGCTATCCTAGGGAAAATCATTAGGCAGGACGACTATGCTTCTCTGCAGCTGAATCAGAGAAATGCATGGGAGGAGGAAATAGCGATTCTCAAACATACATTGCGGGGATTCGATGAAGGCTTGATTATTTTTGAGTATTCAATTCCGCGTTTGGGAAAAAGAATCGACGTAGTCTTACTGCTAAAAGGGATCGTTTTTATTCTCGAGTTCAAGGTCGGCGAATCCCATTTTCTAAGGCAGGATATCGATCAAGTATGGGATTATGCCCTGGATTTGAAAAATTTTCATGAAGAGAGCCATGATAAAACCATTGTCCCTCTGTTAATCGCAACGGAGGCGAGTGACGAACATATTTCATCTACTACAAATTTATGTCGGTATGATGACCATGTGTATGAACCGATTTGCACAAACAAAGCGTATCTGTTGTATTTCATTGAAAGTACTTTGGATAAAGTTAAGCAGATCGACCGTTATCATTGCTCAAGATGGCTGTTCAGCCGCTACTCACCCACCCCTACGATTATCGAAGCGGCAAGCTACTTGTTCAACAACCATTCTGTCGAGAACATTACGCGAAGTGATGCTACGGGAAACCAGTTGAATGAAACAACCGATACGATTTTGAATATTATCGAACAGACAAAAGCCAGAAGAGAGAAAGCCATTTGTTTTGTGACCGGAGTTCCGGGAGCAGGCAAAACACTGGTAGGGTTAAAAGTAGCAATCAGCCAATTCGAGAAGAATGAAACGGATACATCGGATCTCGCAGTATATCTTTCTGGCAACGGCCCATTGGTCATGGTACTGACAGAAGCTCTTGCCCGCGATAAAAAGAAACAGGACGATTTGAGAGAACCCAACGTCAGACACTATATTACGACTGCCCGTCGTCAGGTAAAATCCTTTATCCAGATTGTACACCATTACCGAAACAACTCGTTGGCAAAGATCAAGTTCTCTGATGGTAAGATCGAAATCGACAAATCTAAGACGATTAAGCATAATGACGACGGATATTCTGAAGTAGACCATGTGGCAATATTCGATGAAGCGCAGCGGGCTTGGACAAAAGAACAACTGTCCAACTGGTTATCAAGAAAAAAAGGGCTTAAAAACTTTCCTCAATCTGAACCGGAGTTTCTGATTTGGTCTATGAACTTGAGACCGGACTGGGCGGTGATTGTATGTCTAGTCGGAGGCGGTCAGGAAATTAATACCGGCGAGGCGGGAATAAGCGAATGGATAAAGGCCATAAATGGAAAATTCCCTGATTGGAAGATGTATCTCTCGTCGAACCTTACGGACCAAGAATACGCTGAAGGAAATGTCGAATCCCTCATTCATGGAAATTTGCAGGTACTAAGAGATAATCGGTTGCATCTGGCTGTTTCGATGCGCTCGTTCAGAACGGAAAAACTTTCACAGTTTGTTCACAACTTATTGGAATGCAATTTGGATAGTTCTAGAGGATTCTATGACCAGTTATGTACGAAGTATCCGATTGTGCTAACACGTTCGTTGGAAACAGCAAAACAATGGTTAAGAAAAAAATCACGCGGAACTGAACGTTTTGGGATTCTTGTTTCTTCTCAAGCTTACCGGCTGCGCCCTCTCGCAATTGACGTAAGGGTAAAACCCGATACAGTCCATTGGTTTCTGGATGATGAGAGCGATATCAGATCTTCTTTTTTCATGGAGGATGTCGCTACCGAGTTTGATATTCAAGGACTTGAACTGGATTGGGCTTGTATCGTGTGGGATGGCGATTTCAGGTATTCAAAAACCGGGTGGCTCAATTTTTCTTTCAACGGCTGCAAGTGGCAGAATATCAAATCAGATCTAAGAAAGAGATATCAGCTGAATGCTTATAGAGTTCTACTGACCCGTGCTCGGCAGGGCATGGTGATCGTTGTTCCAAAAGGGTGCGATGAAGACCCGACAAGACTGACGGCTTTCTATGATCCGACTTTCGATTATTTGAAAAAAATCGGTCTTGAAGAGTTACCGTAAAAGGAACGCCACCCATACCGTGATCAACGCATCATATATTCCGTGAGCGAGTATCAGCGATAACAGCGTAAAATTCTTGATTTTTTCACACATAAGGCAATAAGCAAAACCGATGAAGGCAGTTATGACTATCTGAAGGATATTACCGCTGAAGATGTGAAACAATCCGAACAACAACGATGAGCACACCATGGCAAACCAGCGCGATGGTCGGATTGCCAGCAATTCATGAAACAGATAACCGCGGAATATCAGCTCTTCAGCAAGCGCTACACCGAAAATTGTATAGACGAATTCATAGGCAAATTGCCATGCTTCGCTATATTGAGTCGATCCGACAGCATCCCTGAACCCAAACAGGATAGGGACAACCGTAAGTAACGCAGACATGATACAAGCAGCCAGGATGCCGAGCAGTACCTGCCTAGCTACATGAGATTTGTCGAATCCGATATCGAACATCGATATTCGTGAGCGCTTCATCATCAATCCGGGAACTAAAAACAACAACCATTGCGAAACAATCATCGTAATCATGCGCAACGGAAGCGACAAAGAAGCCAACACATGCGTATTGAACAAAGTGATGCCGAACAGAACGATGAAGACACCGCACATGGCAGCGGTTAACCTGAGTACTGCTTGTCTATCCACCATGAGCTCATCATCCGATAATAACGTTAAGAATGTCAACCGAATGCGAAAAAACCATCGGGACAAGCCCTTGAGACCTTTCGTTAGTTCCATTACAATATGCTGGATATGGAAAAGCGCAACAATGCCCAATTGGGTAAGCCGGCATTACAGGCATTGGAAGAGAACCTCCCCTTTTGGAAGAGTTTAGAAGAAGACCAGCGTTCGACATTGTTGAACGCTAGTGCCCAGTTCTGGTACCCAAAAGGGGCACTGCTTCATCACAACCGTGCAGAATGCACAGGATTGGTCATGGTACTGGAAGGCAGATTGCGTATCTATACGGTATCCGACACTGGCAAAGAAATCACCCTGTACCGTTTATTCGAGCGCGACATATGCATTTTGTCTGCGTCGTGTCTTATAAGAAATATCACGTTCGACGTACATGTCCAAGCCGAAACCGACACGATGGTATTACGCATCGCGACCGATGCATATCAAAAAATCGCCGCCATGAATTCCAAAGTACAGGATTTCACCAATCAATTGGTTTCTTCCCGATTTTCAGACGTGATGTGGGTGGTCGAGCAAGTGGTTTTTATGAGCATCGACCGACGTTTGGCAATGCATTTGCTCGAAGCAGCCTCCATGGCTGGCAGCGAAACGTTTTCTACCACTCATGATGCAATCGCAAGGGATCTCGGAACCGCGCGTGAAGTTGTTACCAGAATGCTCAACCGTTTTCAAGATGAAAAACTAGTGGCCGTCGGACGAGGATTTATCACCCTCGTCAACCGCGACGGCCTCTATAAACTGACGTAGACACTCTTTTACAGTCCGAGCATAGTTTTCAACATCGATTCGTTACGAACGCCGACTTGTTTGGAAACGGGTTTGCCATCCTTGAACACCATCATGGTCGGAATGCTCATCACGCCAAATTGCATCGCGAGATTTTGTTCGTTATCAACATCGACTTTACAAATCGAAGCTTCGGTATCCTTCAAAGATTTATCAAAGGCATCTAGAATTTCGCCTTGTATACGACACGGTCCGCACCATGCAGCCCAGAAATCTACCAATACGGGTACTTTTGATTGTAAAACTTCTTTCTCGAATGAAGATTCTGTTACGTGTTTGATCATTATATTATTTCTCCTTTTAAAGTGTATGTTTTATGTACGACCCAAATGTAATGCAATCTTCCTTTGGGCGTCAGTGAGTATGTCACATACTATAATATTGTAATCATTACAAATTGATGATACAGTACAAATATCAAAAGAAAACAGACTGGTCCAGCCCAGTCAACAAGGAGATTGATTATGGAAGAAACAAGATTCAACATGCCGCTTATCGGAGAACCGGCTCCTGCGTTCAGCGCCGTCACCACCCAGGGTGTCATAAACTTCCCGAACGATTATACGGGGAAATGGGTAATCCTATTTAGCCACCCTGCAGACTTCACCCCGGTATGTACTACAGAATTCATGACCTTTGCAACGATGATGAACGACTTTAAAGCTCTCAACACCGAGTTGATTGGCCTTTCGGTAGACTCCTTGTATGCCCACATCGCATGGCTGAGAAAGATCAAGGAAATCGAGTACAAGGGTATGAAAGATGTCGAAGTGACCTTCCCGCTCATCGAAGACATCCGCATGGATGTTGCAAAAAAGTACGGGATGATACAACCCGGTGCGTCCAATACCCAAGCTGTTCGTGCAGTGTTTGTAATCGATCCAAAGGGTATCGTACGGACCATTCTGTATTATCCTCTTTCACTCGGTAGAAATTTTGATGAAATCAAACGAATCATTCTAGCACTGCAGAAGGCTGACAAGGACGGAGTGGCGACTCCGGCCGATTGGAGACCCGGCGACGATGTAATCGTTCCGACCGCAGGTTCATGCGGAACCGCGAAACAGCGAATGGAGAGTCAGGACGAAGACATGTACTGTCTTGACTGGTTCCTCTGCTTCAAACGAGAAAAGGGTAAAAAGTAATTTACCTGCTATTGGCAGGCCGGAATAACCGGCCTGCCTTGCTATAATCCGACCTTTCTTTTAGGATATCGGCATGAATAACACCGAATCGGCTGTCACAGGAATGATCGACAGTCATTTTCATGTTCTTGAGATGAGAA
>JAAYDK010000407.1 GCA_012729295.1 Spirochaetales bacterium
TGCGGTCATTACTCAGGAAGCGTTCAAAAAAGCCAATGACTGTTACAAACTCTTTAAGATCAATTGCCCTGTCAGGATCCCTATCAAATAGGTTGTGGATAGAATAACCGCTAGGGAATTACGGTTGAATATGCCAAGCTCTGCACGTCAAAAAGACAAGGCAAAAAAGTCAACAAAACCTATACAAACCTGGGCAGGGTGCTCGATCGGGAAAAAGGAATTTATCAGAACCGCGAGCGGGGGGTTTATACGTTTTCCCTCGAGCATGGTTATGGGAAAGCACCTGCCGAATTTGTGCCTTGCGGTCAATCCAGCATGGGAAAAATGAAGCTGATCCTTGATTTTGGCGACAGTTATTTCGTTGACGCGTTTCTCAAGCAAACAGGATTTGACAAGGTCATTGACGAAATCGGTTATGGGAATCCGGATACCCTGAAAGCGATGCTGGCCTACTATGTGCTCTGCAGCATGGCCAACTGTCATGCTGCAGACTGGTTTGAAGGCAGCTATGCCAGAATCCTCTATCCGAAGGCCAATCTGACCAGTCAGCGGATCAGTGATTTCCTTGCCGCAATCGGCGATGAATATTCCTATCGGGAGTTTTTCAAGGCATATCTGAAATTCGTCTTCCACACCGTAGACAACATCGCGGAGACGGGTGTTTTAATCGACAGCACCGGCTTGCCCAATGACGTCCATTTCCCGCTCACAGCGATCAATAACCACAATGGAACGATCAGCAACGAAGTACGCCTGATCTATGTGACCCAACAGGATACGGGCATGCCGATTTATTTTCGCTATTGTCCGGGCAATGTCGTTGACACAACCACGCTGACGCGAACCATGGCTGAGTTGAAAGAAAGCGGCATTAACACCAAGTTTGCGATCCTGGACGCCGGATACTATACGGACGACAATATCCGGGAACTGTACAAAAGCCAGGTTTCCTTCATCACCAGGTTGCGAGAAAACCGCACCCTTTATAAAGAACTCGTTGCACAGCATCTGCCGGGTATTGAGGATCCAAAGAACTTCGTCAGTTACAATGGCCGGTATGTCTATGTCACCTGTGTTCCATGCGAACTGGTTGATGGCTATAAAGGATATGCCTATATTTGCCTTGACATCGAGCGCAAATCCATGGAGACACACAAGCTGTTTCAGCGTGCCAAGGATCATAAGCTGAGTGACAAGGAAGTATATGAGAAAATGCAGGATCAAGGCATTTTTGTTCTGATCGCTTCAAGGCGCATTGCCAAGCCGAAAATACTGCCGACCTATTACATGCGCCAGCAAATTGAGCAGATCTTTGACATCGGTAAGAATTACGCGGACATGCTGCCTATCCGAGTCCAAAATGAAGATACCTTCCGGGGACACTTGCTGCTGACCTTTATGGCTACGGTTGTCTGCAAACAGGTTCAGGACAAACTGCTGCAAACAACGTTCAATCCTATATCGATGTTCCTGAACCTGCGCAATCACAAATGCAAAGTGTATGACCGTGCGGTCATTACTCAGGAAGCGTTCAAAAAAGCCAATGACTGTTACAAACTCTTTAAGATCAATTGCCCTGTCAGGATCCCTATCAAATAGGTTGTGGATAGAA